>NZ_JBHDVN010000100.1:0-2585 GCF_046635365.1 Acinetobacter sp. NIOH-H-8 | reverse complement strand
TGTTCAAATGGCTATTCTACGTTTGATTGGTTTTGGAAAAAAAGAAGAATTTAAGAAAGTGCTAGCAATTTTAAGAAAGAAAAAGCCTGATAGGACAAGGACCCTATGAAATTTGTCGTGTACAGAGGTAATTTTTATGAAATCTAAAATCATGAGAAAAAGATAGAAAAGCACTTAGTCAGTTTCGGAGTATTATTTAAAACGTGAAGATGTTTTTCCTATGTTGATTAGTCAATTTATTTACGAATGAGGTATAAAGTTTTATCTAATTTTTCTTTTTATCCAATTTAAAATTAGGTGCGTACACGGCCTCAACTTTCAATAAAGTATAAAAGGTGTTTGTGTAGGCAATACCCTTACTTTTGATAAGCCAAAAGAAAGCAAAAGCCTTTGTTACCCATACATAACATCCCTATTATGATGGATAACGTGTGGCATCCCTGCCACACTCGTGTATCCAAACGTTGCTTAAATTAAACTATGTAATAGTGGCGACATAAAGGTGCTCTTATCGCTATATATTAAAAACTTAGTGGAACACTGTTTCTAAAGCTTTTAAACCCACTTTGGGATCAAGTAGACCGTTGTAAATTTCAGGGATTTCACGTTCCACCCCAAAAAATTCATAAATGGCAAGCATCGCCCCACGAACTGAATATTCCACAGTAAAGACCACGTCATCTTCAATTTCCACAAACTGTCCAAGGAAAGCAAAGTTTTGTGAGCCTTGTGGAATTACCTGTGGACGATCCCCCGGTTTACGGCAGGCGAATAGGGCAGAGGCGTATGGCATCATGGCGGTAGTAACATCAGTCGTTGCCAAAACATGATCTAAAATGTCGTCAAAACCGAGCTGTTTAATCAGTTCTGTTAGGATTTCTTGCCCCGTGGCTTCGGACATTGGTTTTTTGATGTAATCGCCTATATGGTCAATTTGGAAACCATAGCCCCATAAGGTATATAAACCTTCAGGTAAGTCGGCAAAGTGTGGCTGTGCAGGAACCACGATGGATAAATGCCAACCCGACTCATACCAAGTCATGAGTGCGCCTGTGCCTGGTTCATTGCCTGTATAGTCAATAATACGTTTAAGTAGCACGTCATCTTTCATGGTCAGAGTGAAAGACTCCCACTTATGTTCATCGACATTGCCATAAAAAGTCATTGGACGGCCAAAGTCTGGGGCTTTTTGTGCCAGCGTTTCCCAAAGCGTCCAGCCATGATCTTCTCGATGACGAATAAGGGCAGGCACGTCATGATTACCGCCATAACGTGAGTCTGCTGTAATAGAGCCTAAAGTGAAAATAGCTAAATCATTGGCTTTCAGATTAATTTGCTCTGAGCCTTCAGGCAATTGTACATATAGGCGTGAAGCGTAGCGTTCTTGAGTTTCAGCATTGGTAATGAAGTCTGCATCTGTGACATAGTGTCCAAAACGCACATCGACGCCTTGTGCGACTAACCAACGCTGTAGGGGCAGAATCATCGAGTCATATTGGTTGTACTTGGTACGTTTCACACCCGCTAAGGTATGAATGCGTGGCAATTCTTGAATAAAACGCAAGAAATAGCGTCTTAACTCTGCTGCACTGTGCCATTTTTGAAAAGCGAAAGTCGTGCGCCACATGCGCCAGAAATTGGTTTCAAAAAAGGTTTCATCAAAAAACTCATCAATGCGGCGACTGCCAATTTTTTCTTCTTTTGAAGCTAATAGGCGCAGCATCTGTGCACGATGTAGCGTATTCAGACCAAGCTTTGCTGCATCCGCAATGACATGTTCGGCATCAATCAACCGTGCATTGGCGTGGGTTTTCACTTTTTCATTAAACTCACGACATTCTTCACGCACCGAAATGTCTGGATTTTCCAAAGATGGAATACTGGAAAATAAGTCCCATAGGCACAAATAAGTTTCATCGGTCAGCATTCGCCCACCACGTGTTACCCAAGCTTGCGCGGCATGCGGTGTATGTCCACCATCCATGGAACCACCTGAAATATCGAGTTCTTCTAAAATATGGATATTTTTGGCAGGGACTTTGGCATCACGGATTGCAAATGCAGCAGCAGCCATACCTGCGATACCACCACCAATAATCCAAAGATGGGACTGTTGCGCGTCTAATGGGGTGCGCTTCTTATTTTGCATGGTTCACCTTTAATTATGATGTTAAAAATTATGAAGTAAAAAAATTGGTTTAGAAAAACCTTAAAAATAGTATGTCTTTTTATATATGAAAAATGTATGAAATGGGAAGCAATCCCCTCATTATATTTTGTAATCAAAAATAGACGTATGATGGCTATTTTTAATACACATTTGTCTTTTTATTAAAATTGAATATGATCTAAATAATTGATGTTAATGTTTATTGTTGAGTAATTGCTCTATTGTTGTTTTCACTATGCCGTATGCTAAATTTCTTTAAAAATAGGCTTTTTATTTATCATTAAAAAATATCTTTGTACACGACAAAAAAAGATAACTCATTGAAATAATGGCATAATACTTGTTTTCTGACGACGAATATGATGACACATTTCAATGAGTTACATCTCATCTTAAACAAATATCTAAAGTGGAA
>NZ_JBHDVN010000099.1:0-2772 GCF_046635365.1 Acinetobacter sp. NIOH-H-8 | reverse complement strand
TTAAAATGCTGTGCTGCTTTTCGCACAGACATTTTATCTCTAGTCATAATTTCTATGACTTTGTCTTTAAAATCTTTTGAATATCCCATGTTTCTATTGTTCTATATTTTTAAGTATTTGGCTATATCGCATCAACTATTTTTATAACAGGAAAATAATTATGGCTAAGGTAACCTTAGATACACTTACAGACATTGATGGTTTCGTTGCTGCAGCATTAGCTGATGGTGAAAGCGGCTTGGCTCTGGCAACTCAAGGTGGTGGCAATATCGATCTTGAACTTGCAGCAGCCGAGAATACAGAAGTGGTTCGCGCAAAACGCCGTGTAGCGAATTCATTAAACCTGAATGACTCGATTGAAGATATTCTGACTACGCTGGGCAAGCAATATCATCTGATTCGCCCACTTGAAAAGAATAACAATGTATTCCTGTATCTTGTACTGGACCGCTTTAACGCAAACCTGACTATGGCTCGTCATGAGCTTAAATCTTTTGAACAAGGTTTAGACTTCAGCTAATACACAGTTTCCCCCTTTATTTCATGCAATAAAGGGGATCCTTATACGCTTCACCCAATAAAATATAAACTTTAATCGAGACTTAAAATGCATAGGCATTATATTCATATTGGAATAGCAGGTTTAAGTATTCACGATGCAGATGAACTAAAAAAACTTTACAACACATCACTCCTGACCATTTTATCCTGCAATGGAACACTGCTTCCGATCCTCATCTCGATTGCCTGTTTGTATGTGAATACTTTCTTGAAACAGAGGGTATTCAACGTGTACTCAAAAACCAAAAATGCCCTTATTTATGCATCTCTAAAAATGCTCAATACTTGAACCAGATTATAAATAATACGCTCGCTTTGCCCCTGCAAAACACACAAATTCTCAAGCACTGGTTTGAACAAAATGTCCTTAATTCAGAAATTACCTCAGAAATAGAAGAACCTATATTTTCAGCTCCTATTCAGATCCAGCAATCTTCTGACCATCCCTACACGATTAACTTTTTTAAAGAGATGCTGCATCCTGAAAAAGGTAAATTACATCTCTATGATCAGCATGGCACCATTGCCATTATTGACTCAGCAAAAAACCTGGCCTGGTTAAACAAAGACCGGGCTGAAACAAGCACAGACTTTTCTTTTCAATATGATTTCGCATCCACTAGTGACCTTTTTAAAGTGACACGTAGAGAAACACAGATTCTGCAAGACTGGTTATGGAATTTCTTCTGGAATTCGCCTAGTTTTGCTCAGATCGCACCCGAAGATGGTCACTACAAAATTCATTACTAGCCAAAGCCGGCCCATCCACTCCATAAAAAACGTATTTTTCAGATATCTGCCTGCTTTATTCAAGGCGCTAAAATTTCAAAAATTGCTGAGCAACATGCTATTTCCTTACTTACGCTTCGACAATTTATCGCAGCCAGCATGGCTTCAGGAAATATTGAAAAAATTAATGCTTTGGAAAGTCGTTATCGCACCACTGAGCCAGTTGAAAGAACAGAACAGCAAAGTTTCATTAAAAGCTTTTTTGAAAAGCTACGATTTAAATTTGGATTTTAATAAAGTAAATACTTATGATTTTACAACAATATAAAATCGTTTTTGCGGGCTCCATAGGCGCAGCTAAAACAGCCGCGATACGTTCCTTATCTGATATTCCAGTGTTACTCACTGAGGCACTGAATACTGACGACCGCAGCCATACAAAAATAGAAACCACGGTAGGAATTGATTATGGTGAGATCACATTAGAAGATGGAACTAAAATTGGTCTGTATGGTACGCCAGGACAAAGCCGCTTTGACTTTATCTGGCCTGTCATCTGTCAAGGCGCACTAGGTGCTATTATTCTCATTGATCATACAGTGAATAATCCGATCCAGGAACTGGAAAGCTATATCGAAGTATTCCAGGAATATACCAATAATATTGCCATTGGGATTACGCATAGTGATCTTGAAAGCCCTCATTTTATCCAGATTTATAAGGATTAGCTGATCCAGCAGGATCTCTATACTCCCCTTTTTTTTATAGATGCACGTCAAAAAGATGACATCTTGCTTCTCTTAGAAGCCCTCATTACTTCAATCGAAGTCAACCATAACCTCATGAGCTAAGGATTAAAGCATGCTTACTATACAAGAAAAACGTCAAACCCCGGAAGCCCTCGTTCAGCATGCCAAACAGCAAATTCAGGAGATCATTAGCAATGTTCGTGGCATATATTATGTAATGGTCTGCTCAACAGATGGGTTTGAATTGGCCACAATTCATAAGAAAGATAACTATAACAACAGCAAGCTGGCTGCTGTGAGTAGCTCGATTTTAGCGATGGTTTCTGCATTTACTAAAGAGATCCATCTTACTGGCTGTCAGAGCATTACTTTGGATGCAGAAAATGGTAAACCCATTTTGACAGCGGTTGCAGCACCGAAACACCCTCTTATTCTGGTTACTTTGGCTGAAAAAGATATTTCATTAGGCCAGGCACTGTATATGCTAAAGAATGCAACACAATCCATTATCACGGCAGATCAATAAGCAGATCAATAAATAACTAGATTCATAAAAGGCTTAAATTGAATTTAAGCCTTTTTATCTTGTTTTATTAAATCTCACACATAAAAAAAGCCCCCTGCGTGAGCAGAGGGCTTTTGGAATAATGAGCTGGCGATGACTTACTCTCACATGGGAGACCCCACACTACCATCAGCGCTAAGAGGTTTCACTTCTGAGTTCGGGAAGGGA
>NZ_JBHDVN010000098.1:0-2861 GCF_046635365.1 Acinetobacter sp. NIOH-H-8 | reverse complement strand
CTTCCACATCCAACCTATCAACGTCGTAGTCTTCAACGGCTCTTTAGGAGACATAAAGTCTCGGGGAAATCTTATCTTGAGGTAGGCTTCCCGCTTAGATGCTTTCAGCGGTTATCCCTTCCGAACATAGCTACCCGGCGATGCGACTGGCGTCACAACCGGTACACCAGAGGTTCGTCCACTCTGGTCCTCTCGTACTAGGAGCAGATCCTCTCAAATTTCCAGCGCCCACGGTAGATAGGGACCGAACTGTCTCACGACGTTCTAAACCCAGCTCGCGTACCTCTTTAAATGGCGAACAGCCATACCCTTGGGACCTGCTTCAGCCCCAGGATGAGATGAGCCGACATCGAGGTGCCAAACACCGCCGTCGATATGAACTCTTGGGCGGTATCAGCCTGTTATCCCCAGAGTACCTTTTATCCGTTGAGCGATGGCCCTTCCATACAGAACCACCGGATCACTAAGACCTACTTTCGTACCTGCTCGACTTGTGGGTCTCGCAGTTAAGCGCGCTTTTGCCTTTATACTCTACGCGTGATTTCCGACCACGCTGAGCGCACCTTCGTACTCCTCCGTTACTCTTTAGGAGGAGACCGCCCCAGTCAAACTACCCACCAGACATGGTCCTCGCTCCCGATCAGGGAGCAGAGTTAGAACCTCAATATTACCAGGGTGGTATTTCAAGGACGGCTCCATGGCAACTAGCGTCACCACTTCAAAGCCTCCCACCTATCCTACACAAGTAAGATCAAAGTTCAATGTCAAGCTGCAGTAAAGGTTCACGGGGTCTTTCCGTCTAGCCGCGGGTACACCGCATCTTCACGGCGAATTCGATTTCACTGAGCCTCTGCTGGAGACAGCGCCGCCATCATTATGCCATTCGTGCAGGTCGGAACTTACCCGACAAGGAATTTCGCTACCTTAGGACCGTTATAGTTACGGCCGCCGTTTACTGGGGCTTCGATCAAGAGCTTCGCTTACGCTAACCCCATCAATTAACCTTCCAGCACCGGGCAGGCATCACACCCTATACGTCCACTTTCGTGTTTGCAGAGTGCTATGTTTTTAATAAACAGTTGCAGCGGCCTGGTTTCTGAGGCTGCCAACAGCTCAAGGAGCAAGTCCTATCACCGCCGGCAGCGTACCTTCTCCCGAAGTTACGGTACCATTTTGCCTAGTTCCTTCAGCAGAGTTCTCTCAAGCGCTTTGGTCTACTCGACCTGACCACCTGTGTCGGTTTCGGGTACGATTCCAGTGTAACTGAAGCTTAGAGACTTTTCCTGGAAGTATGGTATCAGCCACTTCACCAGTAAACTGGCTTGCTATCAACTCTCAGCATAGAGTACCCCGGATTTGCCTAAGATACATGCCTACAGTCTTCCACCTGGACAACCAACGCCAGGCTGACTTAACCTTCTCCGTCCTCTCATCGCATTACACTGAAGTATTGGAATATTAACCAATTTCCCATCGACTACGCCTCTCGGCCTCGCCTTAGGGGTCGACTCACCCAGCCCCGATTAACGTTGGACTGGAACCCTTGGTCTTTCAGCGAACGGGTTTTTCACCCGTTTTGTCGTTACTCACGTCAGCATTCGCACTTCTGATACCTCCAGCAGACTTCTCAATCCACCTTCATCGGCTTACAGAACGCTCCCCTACCACTTGCAATAAATTGCAAATCCGCAGCTTCGGTACATAGTTTTAGCCCCGTTACATCTTCCGCGCAGGCCGACTCGACTAGTGAGCTATTACGCTTTCTTTAAAGGGTGGCTGCTTCTAAGCCAACCTCCTAGCTGTCTATGCCTTCCCACATCGTTTCCCACTTAACTATGATTTAGGGACCTTAGCTGGCGGTCTGGATTGTTTTCCTCTTGACTACGGACGTTAGCACCCGCAGTCTGTCTCCCGGATAGTACTCATTGGTATTCGGAGTTTGCATCGGTTTGGTAAGTCGGGATGACCCCCTAGCCGAAACAGTGCTCTACCCCCAATGGTATTCGTCCGAGGCGCTACCTAAATAGCTTTCGGGGAGAACCAGCTATCACCGAGTTTGATTAGCCTTTCACCCCTATCCACAAGTCATCCCCTGGCTTTTCAACGACAGTGGGTTCGGTCCTCCAGTTAGTGTTACCCAACCTTCAACCTGCTCATGGATAGATCACCCGGTTTCGGGTCTATACCCAGCAACTATACGCCCTATTAAGACTCGATTTCTCTACGGCTCCCCTATTCGGTTAACCTCGCTACTGAATATAAGTCGCTGACCCATTATACAAAAGGTACGCAGTCACCACACAAAGTGGCTCCCACTGCTTGTATGCATGCGGTTTCAGGATCTATTTCACTCCCCTCACAGGGGTTCTTTTCGCCTTTCCCTCACGGTACTGGTTCACTATCGGTCAGTCAGGAGTATTTAGCCTTAGAGGATGGTCCCCCTATATTCAGACAAGGTTTCACGTGCCTCGCCCTACTCGACATCATCATATCAGCCCTTTCGTGTACAGGACTATCACCCACTATGGTTGCACTTCCCAGAGCATTCCACTAAAACTGATATGACTTAATGGGCTGTTCCCCTTTCGCTCGCCGCTACTGAGGGAATCTCAATTGATTTCTTTTCCTACGGATACTGAGATGTTTCACTTCTCCGCGTTCGCCTCATAAACCTATGTATTCAGTTTATGATACCGACCTTATAGCCGGTGGGTTTCCCCATTCAGACATCTCCGGATCACAGGATATTTGCCGCCTCCCCGGAGCTTTTCGCAGGCTATCACGTCTTTCTTCGCCTCTGACTGCCAAGGCATCCACCACATGCACTTAATTACTTGACTATACAACCCCAAACAGTCGTT
>NZ_JBHDVN010000097.1:0-3047 GCF_046635365.1 Acinetobacter sp. NIOH-H-8 | reverse complement strand
GTTGAATTTCCTTGTCAGATATAGTGATCAACATCTCTAATTTATATCCAGTCCATGATGGTAAAAACCATCATAAACTAGACATTTTTATTGGTGAGAATATAGACACTTTAAATGGTTTCTAACATACTAGTTTCGCATAACACCCATTATGTTAAATGGAACCTTCTTTAGTTGAATATTCATACTTTCAATGGAGCAAAACTTGCAGAATCTTGTCTAATTTGTAATCCTTGCAGCCAAGGGTGTCTAGCTGAGCTAAGGCAGGTATTTGTTGTAGTCGGGCCGCTATAATATTGATAAAGAGCGCCTGTATGTTTAATTTCAAGATTTTTAATAAAGTCTCTACGGAAGTGTTGACGATAAAAAATGACCTTCAGCTTAATTCTGAAATTCAACTTATAACAAAATATAAGACCTCTACTTCTGAAGATTATAAAAAAGCAATTATTTTGATCTTTAAAGAACGTGGTTATTCAGCTTTAGAGATTGGTCAACTATTGGAAAATTAAAGTAAAAGATTTATTCTGATCAGATAGGCACCCTTATTTAAAGGTGCCTATTCATTTTAGAAATTCTTAAATTTCAATCTGACTACCTAGCTCTATCACCCGGTTAGAAGGGATTTTATAAAAATCACTGACAGGGCTGGTATTTTTTTGCATTGCGACAAATAACTTTTCACGCCATGTAGACATCTTGCTGGACAGACTTGGAATTAATCTTTCTCTAGAAACAAAGAAGCTGATATTCATTAAGTCATACTCAAGATCCAGTACTGAAAAAGCTTGTTTCAATGAATGAGGCACATTAGGCTCTTCTTTAAATCCATAATGGATCGTTATTCTGAAAAAACCATTCTCTAGTACTTCAGTAACGATTCGCTTAGCTTCATCAACATACGGGATTTCAGAAGTCTTGATTGTCACCAAAAAATTACGTTCATGCAGAACTTTATTATGCTTTAAATTATGTAAAAGCGCATGGGGTACGACTTGAGGCGTTCCAGTTAAAAATACGGCATTTCCACTCACTTTCTGACCTGTCTGTTCAAGGTGCTCAAGAAACACATTCAGTGGAAGCGTGTCCTTCTGCAGTTTGTCCTGAAGAATCTCTCTGCCTTTTTTCCAGGTCATCATGAGGGTAAAAACAATAACCGCAATAACGACTGGTACCCAGCCTCCAATCAGTACTTTTAATAGGTTTGAACTCAGCAAAACCAGATCAATAAAGGCGAATGGAATAATGAACAGTAAGACTTTCCATGTTTTCCATTTCCAGTAACTATAAGCCAGAAAAGCTACTAACAGTGTGTCACAGAACATGGTCACAGTGACGGCTAGACCATAAGCACCTGCCAACTTGCTGCTACTTTCAAATATTAAGATCAAGATGGTGATAGAGATAAACAGGAGCCAGTTCAGTAATGGAATATAAATTTGTCCAATTTCCGAAGCGGAGGTATGTAAAACTGTAAGCCTAGGTAGATATCCCAACTGTATTGCCTGTTTAGCCATAGAGAATACCCCACTGATTAAAGCCTGTGAGGCAATCACTGCAGCTGCAGTAGCCAGAATAATCATAGGATATAGAAGGGCTGAAGGCAGAAGCAGGTAAAAAGGATTGGTGATAGCCGAAGGATCTCTTAACAGTAATGCTCCTTGTCCAGCATAATTCAGCATCAGACATGGCAGTACAATTAAAAACCAGCCTAACTTGATCGGTAAAATACCAAAATGTCCCATATCCGCATATAAGGCTTCACCACCTGTTACTGTTAAAACCACAGCTCCCATCACAAAAAATGAAATAAGAGGATTGTTAATAACGAATAAAAAAGCCCAGTGTGGGCTGAATAATGCAAGAACAAATGGACTTTGAATAATACTCATAATGCCAATGGCACCAATAGATAGGAACCATAACAGGGTAATAGGACCAAAAAACTTCCCCATCATTGCAGTCCCATGTTTTTGAACGGCAAAGAGAGCTATAAGAATTCCAATACTGATTGGAATAATGAAGCGATCAAATGACGGGGCAGCAACAGAAAGTCCCTCAACTGCAGATAAAACAGAAATAGCAGGGGTGATGATACCGTCACCGAAGAATAAGGATGCTCCAATGAAACCTAAGATAATGATTGCCAGTCTTTTTCCACGGGACAATCCTTTTTGCCTAAGGTTTAAGGCGAGTAATGCCATGATACCCCCTTCACCATTGTTATCAGCTCTCATGATCACCAAAACATATTTAAGCGAAACAATTAAGGTAATGGTCCAAAAGATTAAAGAGAGAATTCCCAGGATATTAAGTTCATTAATAGGTAGCCCGCGTGTCGCATGAAAGCTTTCTTTTAATGCATATAATGGACTCGTTCCTATATCGCCGAATACTACTCCTAGTGCAGCCAGTGTTAATGCTGGTACTGCCGGCTTACTCACATTACTTTGCATATATTTGATTTACAAAATTGGGGAGCCTCGAATTTTATCATCTGGCTTCTCATGAAATTGCCTTGTACATAAAAACCCATACTTTCTTAGAGTGTTATAGTTTTTCTAGCTAAGCCTGCACTATATAGGTGCTATTTCACTTACAAGTAATCCAAAAATATATGATTCTTTAATAGATAATTTTAAGTTTTTTCTAAAATTAACATAATACACCTTATACGAAATGTGTTATAATTCTCTTGAAAATTCAACGCTGTAGTTCCTAGTTGATAGCCCGAACATCCCTGTTCGGGCTTTTTTTATGATTTTTCACGTTCCACGCCTATTCTTTGACCAATGTTTCACGACTTTGTTCATATTAGTTAAACAATCGTGGTTAATCAGGCACTGTTGCAAATAGAGATTTGAGTCGATGATGTTTCCTTTAAAAAGTACTTAGAGACCGAAAACCCTGTTGATTAGACACACTTCACCCTGAGGCTGACCATAATAAAATGACGATGCTTGTCCTTTACGTAGTGCACGCATGACTTCAATACCTTTAATTGTGGCATAAGCCGTCTTCATAGATTTGAATCCTAATGTGGCCCT
>NZ_JBHDVN010000096.1:0-3092 GCF_046635365.1 Acinetobacter sp. NIOH-H-8 | reverse complement strand
CGAACACATTAACAGTCAATTGAAAAGATTTAGAATACTAAGTGAACGCTATCGAAATAGACGGAAAAGATTCGGTTTACGCATTAACTTAATCGCTGCACTGGTAAACCGGATGAACTTGCAATAATGACTTTCGCAAGAGATCTATTATATTAATGCCTTTAATAAATTAATAAAAATAGCTTCTAAAATCTTAGAAGCTATAATCGATTTGTCTACTAGATTTAAATAAATAGGGTTATAAAATTTACTTGCATGCCTGAGGTTAATAGCTCACGAATTACTTCTAATATCTGAATCTCTTTATGAAAGAATGATAAAATGCTTTACTCAAGAAACAAGGGACAGACTCTTGATAATATTTGAGATTTCTTCACTGAGAAGGATATCTACATCATTATTTCCATAAGCATTTAACTGTTTTTTCTCTACGGTAAACAGATCTTTAAGTATTTTAATGGTCAATGTATTTTGAGAGGAAGTAGAAAGTCGAAATATAGCCTCTTCCAATACTGTATTTAACTTTTTGATCTCCTTGTCATCATGATTCTGTGTTATTGAAACTAGATATGCACGATATAGGATCGCAATAGTATTTTTATATTTCATATATGCGTGCATATTGACTTTTCCACGTTGATGGGAAGACATAATCATGTCTTTACATATGATCTTTTGATTTGATAGGTCAAAATCAGCGTGAGTAAGTAAATCCCGAATTTCACGTTGAATATGGGATTTGTTAAAATAAGGAAGGCTGGTTTCTATTGCTCTCTTAAGATTCTTGGCAGTTAAATCGACCTTCTCATTAGCTAGACTTGAAAAATCATAACCCTTTGAAGCCTCTGCATATACCAAAGCGTTACTACGTGTCATCATTGTAAGGGCTGACCAGAATTGATAATTTATCTCAGCCCTAAGTTCAGCACTTAGATTGAGAGCTACGTAGTTTTTATAAACATAAACAATATCATCAAGATTCTTTAAAAGTTCAGAGGCAACTGCTACTTCAGACTTAACAGGATTAGGATTAAATTCAATTCCAATCATGGAAGAAATTAAAAAGCCGAAGAGGCGAGCCATATCTTGGTTTCCAATGATAGACTCATAGCTATATTCTTGAGCAAAAGTATCCATGGCAGTTTGAGCCAATGCTTCATATAAATGTGAATCCTGTACGGGACTCAATTTACCTTTGTTAGTTACAGAAACATCAGGGTGTATAAAGCTAGTAAATAAACCTGATGTAATATTAAATTCGACATCAGATTTAAGTAACTCGTTCATCATAAGAACACGAATAAAATATTTTGTATTTTTTATATTTCTGTTGGTTGGTACTAAGCTGATCATGGCATAGGTAAATTTTGGATCACCTGTTTCCATGTAAGAGACATTTTCAACCTGATAAGGATGGCGATAATTCTTAAGTGGCTTTAGCTTGAATTTAGGCTCTAACATAATGATTACAGGTTGTCTCAGAACTTTGGTATGAATATAAAGATGGAGATGCAATATCAATTGAATTATGCGTTTATTATCCATATTGATGCAACATCAATACAATGATTTTATATCAAGTTTTTCGCTTTAGAATTATGGAAATGAACAGGGTATGACTCTAAATCTATAACAATGAAAGGGTAAAAGTTTGAAATTTAAGGTAAGGAAAATAAATATGAAGATTACTAAAGTATTTTCAAACGGGCCAAGGTTGGAATGTTATGTTACATGGAATATATTGCTTTAATAGAAATAAGATTGTTACTAAAAGGTTTGGTTGTGGTGTCTTGGTTTTAACGGTTAAAAATTCTTGGGACGTTATGGTAGATGCAATTAATGAGTTTGAAGAGGGATTTCAATTAGAACGTGCGGATTAGAGAGAGCAAAATTATTGGGAGAATTCATGAAATATCCATTTAGCTGTAACTATTGTATATAGGTTACTGAATTAGTTAAGTATTTTAAGATAGATATTAAAAAATGTGTGTTCTAAAGATTAGTAATATAAAATTTAAATCATGTTTTATTGTTGGAGATCTCCATGGCTGCTATAGCCTATTGATGCAAAAATTAAAAACAATAAATTTCAATTTTGATAATGATTTACTCATTTGTACAGGGGACCTGATTGATCGAGGTAATGAAAATTTTGAGTGTATTTCTTTACTAGAGGAGCCATGGTTTCGTACTGTGCGTGGAAATCATGAAGAGATGTGTATTAAAGGTCAATATGACACTAAGATTAGAGAAATACATATACGAAATGGAGGGGAGTGGTTTTACGCGTTACCTCTCCAAAAGCAACTAGAAATTAGCAATCACTTTATGGAATTGCCTGTAGTCATAGAAATTGAATTGGAAAGGAAAAAGATTGGTATTGTTCATGCTGACATTGATATCCATGACTGGAATATCTTTAAGCATGACATTTCTAAAGGTGACTATAAAATACCAGGGATCACATCATCATATTCAAACGCACTCTGGGGTAGGGGGCGAATACGTAACTACTCAAATCAATATGATATTGTAGATAATATCGATGAAGTCTATTTAGGTCATACGATCGTAAAAGAACATACTCAAATTGATAATTGCCATTATATTGATGTAGGATCATCTTTTACTTCTAAGCTTTGTATTGTAAAAGTTCAATAAAGATTTGCTGCGGAGTGCGGGGGTACGCCTCGAAATTGTGTATGGCACAACCTCCTTTAACGCGTCAAATTAAAAATTTAGAGGCTGAACTAGGGGTAATATTATTTGAACGTGGAATACGTCCAGTAAAAAAAACAGAAGTAGGACAATATTTTTATCAGTATGCTGCTCAGATATTAACCTTGTCAGCACATGCTAAATCAATGGTAAATAGATATAAAGTAACCGATAGAACAGTACGAATAGGATATGTAAGCTCTTTGTTTTACTGGAAACTACCAGAATTAATTGATTATCTAAGAAGGGCTTTGTTGCACAAAGATTTGAAATGCAAAGCGCCCCTAATTGAGCCAAATTTAAGGCGTAACTTGGGTAAGTGATCGACCTAATTCCGTAAATCGGTTGAGGACTGCTACACGTGCATGAATTTC
>NZ_JBHDVN010000095.1:0-3978 GCF_046635365.1 Acinetobacter sp. NIOH-H-8 | reverse complement strand
GTTGAATTTCCTTGTCAGATATAGTGATCAACATCTCTAATTTATATCCAGTCCATGATGGTAAAAACCATCATAAACTAGACATTTTTATTGGTGAGAATATAGACACTTTAAATGGTTTCTAACAGACTGATTTCGTATAATAAGGATTATGTTAAATCCGATACACCTAACAATAACTTCATATCCTTCTTTCTTAAACTAAAATTCAATAACTTAACTAATTTCTATTTCAATCTTAAAATATGATATGTTGACCTTAAGAATACTTCATAAACTTTACTATGTTTGCCCTAAAGACAATTCATTTAGAAAAGAAAGTCTCAAACGATAATCAAATTATTCTGTTATTTGATCTAGATTCATCTTGTCCATGTTTGTACCCTATGCTTTACACAATGAAGTCTCTTAGGTTTCAAAGTGTCTCTACGCAGCATGCTGATTTGATAGCAAAAGTAATCTTATAAGATTAAGAAATGCAGAACATGCTAACTACACTACAATTGGCCATAGACTTAGATCCTTCTTAAAGTTTTACAGCTTTTTTTATTTAAAAAAATCTTCGACTTTATCAAAGTTATTCACGACCGCACGAATCCTTCACAATCAGTTTACTTTGTTCTCACTGATTAGGTCTGCAACCCAATCTGAGAATACGCGGATTGCTGGTGAAAGAAAACGTTGATGGGGATATAGTAAAGTTACTGTGACTGGCAACGGGCACAAGTTTTGCAATACAGCAATTAATCTCTCTTCTTTTAGATGTTCTAACACAAGTTTTTCTGCAAGTTGTGCTATTCCATATCCATCAAGACACAATTTTATATAAAGCTCAGTCTCATTGACAGCTATATCAGTATTCATTTTTACTATTCTTTTTTCGTCATCATCCACAAAATTCATTTCACATGTATTTCTATTATGGTCTGAAAAATAATGAATCGCCTTATGAAATGCTAGATCTTCAAGAGATTGCGGAGTTCCATACTTTTGCAAATATTCAGGTGAGGCACACGTCACCCAACGAAACTTTCCAAGAGGACGAGCTACTAGTGAGGAACTTTTCAAGCTTCCCATTCGGATTACACAGTCTACTCCTTCCTTGATTAAGTCTACCTGCCTATCGCTGACTCCAATCATTAGATAGATGTCTGGATAGCGTTTTTGAAACTCTTTAAGATTGGGCATGATGACTGAATGAGCTATACCCGCAGGCATATCAACTCGTAACTGCCCCTGTGGTTGTTGCATTGTATCGGTTAGGCTTGATTCAGTGTGCTCAATAAGATCAAGTATTTCTCTGCACTGTATTAAATACTGTGCCCCTTCAGGTGTTAGGTTTACCCGTCTGGTTGTCCTGTTCAACAAACGTACTTGTAAATACTTTTCAAGATTTTTAATTGTGCTAGTTACTGTAGATGCTGGAAGTGAAAGTGTTTCAGCCGCATGTACAAAGCTTTCAGCTTCTGCCACCCGAACAAAAATTTGCATTGCCTGAATACGATCTAATCTCATGCCTTTATCCCAATTCTATCCGCATGCTCTCAGATTATTCGCTTTTACTGAATAATAAAAACAGTTTAATCAGCTTTTTCAGCATTATCACTTCAATTAAATTTTCACTATTCTTTTTTGAAGTTGAAATGAATATGACTGATTACAACAGAAACATTGTGCAATTGACAGAATCCTCCACAAGTAAAACGCTTATTCGTGGAGCCACTATCCTGAGTATGGACAGCATGATTGGGAATATGGTTCGGGGAGATATTCTTATCGAGAACAGTATGATTACAGCTATTGGTGAAAATATTGAAGCGACTGGTACTACTGTTATTGATGCTTCAAATATGATTGTGATGCCGGGTATGGTGGATACACATCGACATTCATGGGAAGGACAACTACGACGAATTAATCCGAATGCAGAAACGTTAGAAGATTATTGTAACGCGACGCATTATTCTTTTGCCAAGTACTATCGACCTAAAGATATATATATCGGTAATTTACTTACAGCTCTTGGATGTATAGATGCAGGTATCACAACAGTCATAGATAACTCGCATAACAGCCGTACTGCCGCTCACTCGGATGCAGCTGTTGAAGCCTTGCTAGATGCCAGTATTCGGGCGGTACACGCTTCTGGTGCACCAGTCTCAGGAGATTGGGATAAAGGCAACTGGCCTAGTAATCTTGGACGCCTACAAAATAAATATTTTCAAAATCCAGAAAACAATTTGGTATCACTCGCTGCAATGGCTCAGCTTGAGCCTGAATTATGGGCAGAGGCAAGAAGATTAGGATTGCCAATTATTACCGAATTTTTTGGTGGGGAAATGGCTGCCGAACTAGAGGGTTTGCATCAACAAGGATTACTGGGCCCAGATAATATCTTTAATCATTGTACTTCACTGCCAGATGCTGGATGGGAAATTTTGCGCGAGTCTGGAGTACGAGTAAACGTATGCCCAAGATCAGATGCCCACTATGGCATCGAAGATGGTATGTTCGCCATGCAATCAGCTCTACGTCACGGTATTAGACCTGGTTTAAGTGTAGATAATGAAACCTCTTACAGTGGTGATATGTTTATGGAAATGCGTGTAGCATTTTATTTACAACGCGTAATGGGTATGCATCAGAACAAATGTTGTGGTTTAGCACATTCGCCAGTGACGCTTTATGCTCAAAACCTTCTAAAAGCTGCGACGACTGATGGTGCTACTTGTGCAGGTCTACAAGAAAAAATTGGCAGCTTATCCATTGGAAAACAGGCTGATCTAATATTGCTTAGAACAGATGATATCAATCTTTATCCCTCGGGCAATGCTTTTGGCACTGTAGTTCATGCAACCGAGCGCAGTAATATTGATACTGTGATGATTGCTGGGCGCATTGTGAAGCGTGACGGTAAGGTATTAGGTGTAAATAGTGAACGACTACGTGCAGCGATTGATGAATCTCGCCAACATCTTTTTGCTGCCGCTGGTTATGCTCCAGACATTTTTGCTGAGACATTTCTGCCTCTTGAGTAAACGATATAAAAGAGGACAAACAGTATGAATGTTATCTATTATTTAATGGCCTTTGCAGCAGGATTAGGAATTACTCTACAAACTACATTGAATGCTCAACTGGCTAAAGGAATTGGTGGAGATCCTGTGGCTGCTGCACTATTTTCATTTACTGTTGGTGCGGTATGTGTTGGAGTTTATTCTTTGGTTCGGGGTGAGATAATCCCTTCATTAATTGCTATTTCGACTCAGCCGTGGTGGAGTCTTTTAGGTGGAATTCTAGGTTCGTGTGCCTTGCTGAGCTATGTTATTCTTGCGCCAAGAATCGGACTGTCTGCTTTACTTGGGCTAGCAATTGCTGGACAAATACTCTCCTCTTTAATGATTGATCATTTTGGGTTGTTGGGGGCTACTGAACGTCCAGTTTCCTTGATCAAACTAGTTGGAACAATAGTCATGCTGGTTGGATTAACTGTTGCTCTATTAGGTGACAAATTGTCAGAAATTTTTTAATTTTGATCGCTACAAATAGATATAGCCGTAAAAGTAACGATATTTGAATAGCTACTGATTTTGTAAATACCTTTTAATTAGTGGTGGACTACCACCACTCTCCTAGACAAATCTAGTCTATTCTTAAGATCTTTTTAGTAGGAAAATATGCATTCATAGCTAGGTTCATGAACCAAATATTTTATAAGTTATTATTTTAACACTCTAAGTAATTAATTTAATTGCTTATTAAAAATAAATTTGATTGTGAATTAGATTCTAGGTGAACATAAGTTAACTAGACGAATTTCAGTATTAAATTCATTAATATTGATATAAATTAAAGGCTCTAGACTAGCAGATTTACACTTAATTTTACCTAATGAGGTTCCACAGCTCAGTTGCTAACTCATTAGGTTCCCTCATCCAACGCCATTCAGTTTCTTTAAGATGATAATCAAAGTACTCT
>NZ_JBHDVN010000094.1:0-4362 GCF_046635365.1 Acinetobacter sp. NIOH-H-8 | reverse complement strand
TTAAAATGCTGTGCTGCTTTTCGCACAGACATTTTATCTCTAGTCATAATTTCTATGACTTTGTCTTTAAAATCTTTTGAATATCCCATGTTTCTATTGTTCTATATTTTTAAGTATTTGGCTATAGTGTCCAATTCTTCAGCTGGACTCAAAAAAGTGATTACCCAATTGCCCACTTTACTGAGCTGCATGGGATTATCGAAGGCATCGAATTCAAGATAATGTTGCATGGGAAGAAAGAGTATTAATTTATATTATTTCCTATATGCACCTGTTTAGAGGTGTGTTCTATCACGCTAAAGTATAATAACAGTTAGGTGTGAGAAAGGATTAAATATTAAATTATTAAAAATCAATAAATTAATATTGATTTGTATCTATTTTTATTCTGAATATCGATTAGTTAAGAGCTTTAAAGACTAAGGTAGTCATCTATAAAATACTTTATTTTACTTACTGAATAAAAAAACATTATTAGTTAGAAATCCCTCTCCATATTTAGAGAGGGAAGAAAAGATTTCATTTATAGCGTAAGGATCGCCGTATTTTCCAATGCTTTGCGTAGATAAGGATCTAAGTCGTCCTGGCGAAGTAACCACTGAACATAGTCAGCAGGAAGATCGGCAATCGCAGTGCCACGGTGCTTACCAAAATTGATGGTCCGTGGAATACGCGCATCTTCAGATGCCTCATAGAGTTCTTCAATACTGCTGATTTTCAGGTGATGCACAATATGCATCAGGATATTTGCAGTCAAAATGATATCCATATCGGCGCGATGGGCTTTACGGATCATTTCTCGGGCGCGTTCGCTGCCTTTGGTAATCATATAGATTAATGCAGAGATATTATGCGCTTCAGCCTCTGGCCAAACTCGGCGGGCGAGAGCAAGGGTGCAAATTGCTTTAATATTCGATGAATCGACGCCACATTTTTCTAAGGCACGAATATCATAATCAATATTATGGCCAATGATATAAGTGGTTTCTTGCGGGAGTTCAAAGCTGCTGTAATGCGGTTGTCCTTCCAGATCAGACTGCAGAATATGATGTACGGCCATTGCAGCAAAGGAAATTGGTTCGTCACATGAATAAAGTTGATCAAACAAGCGACTTTTATCCAGACTGATTTTATGGTCTATGATCTCTACAGGTGCATAGGCAATTTCAATGGGTTGACCATTCAAGGTATGGGTTTCAGTATCGAGAATGATAGCCTGCATGACGAAAATATGCCTGAAAAAAGTGAATATCAAAATCTAACATTATTATTTCGATCCTGACAATTGAAATGCCTGATTTCATCTTTAATTGCAGACTTTTTAACTGATACAGAACAATTGTAATTTAGACTCATAAATAAAAGTTTTTGAAGTTTCTGTAAATATTTCCAAAACTTAAATTTATCGTGTCGGAATGGTCATAAATTAAATCGCTATTTATTAGAAAAATAACAAAATAATCTCTTGTAATTAATGAAATAACTTGGGAAATTATTGTCTAGTTTTATCAATGGATAAAGATAAAACTATAAAAATCATGAGAGATAATAATTAAGACAAGGATAAGATCGATGAAACGTCATGTATTGACTGGTTCTCTACTCGCGCTGAGCGTAGCTTTAACTGCCTGTAATGATAGCGATGATGATCGTTATTATGAATCCAAACCCGCTATTCCCGTAAATAATATCGACAATCCAGTCGTAACCACACCTGTAGCCTATACCAAAACAGATCTGACTGCTGTTGCCGATGAGAGCGTGGTCATGACCTATAAGATGTTAGGTATTAATAATAAGGAAACCCAAGCGACGGCACTGCTTTTTACTCCAAAAGGAACGCCTCCTGTAAAAGGTTGGCCGATAGTGGCCTGGGCACATGGTACGACGGGTGTGGCCGATCAGTGTGCACCAAGTCGCAATGAAATAAATCCTTATATCAAAAATATGATTGCCGGATTCCTTCAAGCTGGATATGTGGTCGTTGCACCTGATTATGAAGGTCTGGGGGAGCCGGGTGGAAAAGAACTTCATCCTTTCCTTAATCTTAAGAGTGAAGCCTATTCCATTACCGATGCTGTCGTCGCAGCAAAAGACTATTTAGGTTCGGAAGCCTCTAATCAATGGATGGCTGTCGGTCATTCTCAAGGTGGTCAAGCGGCTTTAGGCGCTGCCCAATATGCAGCACGTGCTTCTCAAATGACTTATAAAGGTACGGTAGCTTTAGCACCTGCTTCTAATTTCAGTCTGATTTTGGCAGGTGGTGAGGCTCAAGCTGGACAAGAACCAGATCTGAATAAAAAGATTCAAACTCTAGCCTCTTTAGATACTTTTACCGCGCTGATTGTCGCGGGATTGCGTAATCCGAATCCAAATCTGCAATATATTCAGGTCTTTAAAACACCAACAGACGAGATTGCCAAGAATGCCGAAACAGATTGTTATGATGTATTAGGCAACAAATTCGGTACGGCAATGGGAGCTTATGCCCAAACCAATGGGAATCTGGAAGAATATCCGCGTACTCAAGCTAATTTTATGAGTATTCCAGTAGTGAAGAATTTCCTGGATAAAGACTCTCAGCCTTTACAGGTTAAAGTGTCTACACCTGTGATTATTTATCAGGGAGAGGCGGATTCTACTGTTCCAAAGGCTGCAACAGATGTTTTAGTGAGCTTAGCGAATCAGAAACAAACCTCGGTACGATATATTACGGACGGTTCATGGGATCATGGTAGCGTCTATGCACTGAATATCGCTAATATTATTTCAGATGTAAAATCTCTAATGCCAATTCAATAACTTATTTTTATCTCTATAGCTCATGTTTTTTAAGCATGAGCTATTTTTATTGCAAACTGAATAAAGTTCATGATCGAAATTGGCAAAGTTCATGTTACAATACGCGCCAATCTTAGCACGGCTTAAAAGCCCTAATTTAATAGGACCTCGCTAATGTTTGCCAATATCTCTATTGCTGAATTTGATCCAGAAATCGCTCAAGCAATCTCTAACGAAGATGCTCGCCAAGAAGCGCACATCGAGTTGATCGCTTCTGAAAACTATTGCTCACCAGCAGTAATGGAAGCTCAAGGATCAAAACTCACTAACAAATATGCAGAAGGCTACCCAGGCAAACGCTACTATGGCGGTTGTGAATATGTAGATGTCATTGAACAATTGGCAATTGACCGTGCTAAAGAATTATTTGGTGCTGATTATGCTAACGTTCAGCCACATGCTGGTTCTCAAGCAAACTCTGCAGTTTACCTAGCGCTGCTTAACCCTGGTGATACAGTATTGGGTATGAGTCTGGCTCACGGTGGTCACTTGACTCACGGTGCGAAAGTAAGCTTCTCAGGTAAAACTTATAATGCAATTCAATACGGTCTGAATCCAGAAACTGGTGAGATCGATTATGAAGAAGTTGAACGTCTAGCTGTAGAACACAAACCACGTATGATCGTAGCTGGTTTCTCTGCATACAGCCAAATCGTAGATTGGCAACGTTTCCGTGACATCGCGGATAAAGTTGGCGCTTACCTGTTTGTAGATATGGCTCACGTTGCTGGTTTGGTTGCTGCTGGCGTTTACCCAAGCCCAGTTCAAATTGCTGACGTAACAACAACGACTACTCACAAAACTCTTCGTGGTCCACGTTCAGGTCTGATCCTTGCGAAAGCAAACGAAGAAATCGAGAAAAAACTTCAATCAGCTGTATTCCCAGGTAACCAAGGTGGTCCTCTGGTTCACGCGGTTGCTGCTAAAGCAATCTGCTTCAAAGAAGCAATGGCACCTGAATACAAAGCATACCAACAACAAGTGGTTAAGAATGCTCAAGCAATGGCTGAAGTTCTAATCGAACGCGGTTACGATGTTGTATCTGGCGGCACTAAAAACCACCTGTTCTTGTTGTCTCTGATCAAACAAGACATCACTGGTAAAGATGCTGACGCTTGGTTGGGTGCTGCACACATCACTGTGAACAAAAACTCTGTACCAAATGATCCACGTTCTCCATTCGTGACTTCAGGTATCCGTATCGGTACACCTGCTGTAACGACTCGTGGTTTCGGTGAATCAGAAGTTCGTGAACTTGCTGGTTGGATCGCTGATATCCTTGATGCTAAAGGCGATGAAGCTGTGATCGCTGCTGTTAAAGAAAAAGTTGCTGCTGTTTGTGCTAAATTCCCTGTTTACGCAAAATAAGCCTAACTTGAGAAAAGCCCCCTCAAGGGCACTGCTGTCCCATAGTTTGCTTTAAATAAAAAAACCTGAGTCCTAACAGTTAAAATATGAGTGCAAACAAACACTTTAACGACCAGGATTCAGGTTTTGTCACATCAGAATACCGTATTTCAT
>NZ_JBHDVN010000093.1:0-4475 GCF_046635365.1 Acinetobacter sp. NIOH-H-8 | reverse complement strand
ACCCCTTTTTGCGATAATTCATTCCTGAACCAAGATCGCTAATTAATTCAAATGTCCAACCTTGCTTGGCGCAATACATCTCCAAAACTTGTTTCTGCCTTTCAAGATCAGCCTTTTGGTCGTGACTCGAAACTCTTGCATAAGCAATCGTTTTTCGATTGTTTTGAATAGCGAGATCATGGATAAGTTCAGGCGTGATTTTGCTCAGATCATAACGTCTGTGATTTTTAGGCGTTCGATCTGCAACTAAAACACCTTCCTCATCCCACCTTCTTAAGGTTTGGATGGATACACCCAATGTTTTAGCTGCAACACTAATGCTAACATATCTACTCATTTGTATATAATAGTATAGAAATAAGTAGAATTCAAATAACAATTAATAACCCTGAGGAGATGCTGCACGTTCTGCGGCTGTCTTGTTTTGTGTCTTTAAGTATTCTTTACATTCAGGCAGACACAACATCATCAGTGGAATCACGATGATGGGTAATAAACCACCTAAGTAAAAAACATTTTTCCAGTTTGCACCGAATTCAGTTGCTGCGATTAAAGACAAGATTGCAGCACCCACTGGCATACCACAGTACATCAGGCCCACGGCACGTCCACGGTTTTGTGGAGCCACGGCTTCAGAAGCCAGCGTGATTAAGATTGGCATTGCACCGCCAAGACCCGCACCCGCCAGAAAACGAACTGCCAGCAAACTGTGGAAACTGTTCACCCACACGGTACATAAGGTAAATAGTGCAAAAATTGCGGTTGACCAGATTAAAACTTTCTTACGGCCAATACGGTCCGCAAATCGACCACCGACCAGTGCACCAGGCAATAAGCCCAGAATCCCTGCACTAAAAAACACACCCAATTGTGAGCTATCCAGACCAAAGTGCTCACGAATACCAGCAGCGGCAATCCCGGCAGCCTGAATATCTAGGCCTTCAATCACAGCGATCAGAAAGCAGATCCCTACTGTGATGATCGCGTGCTTATTGTCTGATTTTTCCATTGGAATATCCTTGTTCAATCAGCGTTCAAAAGAGAGGCCATCATCTATGAGCCGCTAAAGAGAATTAACTACCAATAAGTTGAACAATTTGCTCGGATATACTGAAAAATCCAGAAAATTAATGACTTTAAGATGCTGTTCGATAAAGTCAAAAAAGCAATTAATGAGAAGTATTAAAATCCCAGTATTTTTGGATTTAGACTTATACATCAAACCCGGAAATTCAACAGTGAGAAAAATTCAGGGCCGATCACTAATACGAAAAAAAGATTAGTTCAGGCATTTTTGCTTTTTATTCATCATAAATGAGGTTTATTATTCGATATATTTTAGCTCTTAATTCATCAAATATAAATATTAATACTCCCCTAAAACGCCATAAAAGAATGTTTTCTAAATCTATTTAATTCACTTAAGTGACTTATTCTGTGTATTTTTTACTGAAAAAATGAATTCATTAGCTTTCATCCTGCTGGAGGATAAAGGATGATTTGGACAGCAAAAAATCATAACGATTAAAACTTGATTGTTGCCTAGAGGCTTTGTATAAAGAATTCAGTGGCTTTTACTAAAGCATATTGTTCTTATGCGTTTGATCAGTCATAATTTGCATAAGCAATATTCAATTCAGTGCAAATCTATTGAATTTGCTACAAATCAAAATACAAACCCATCCCAAATATGTTTTCTCATTCTCTTCGGATGGACAAATAGGATAGTTTTTTAAAATGACTCAGCAAGCACAGACCATTCAGGGTTCCATTGTCGCAATCGTCACCCCCATGTTTGAAGATGGCAGCGTAGATTGGAAGGGTCTCGAGAAGCTGGTTGAGTGGCATATTGCAGAAGGCACTAACAGCATTGTGGCTGTAGGTACTACTGGTGAAGCATCAACGCTCAGCATGAGCGAGCACACTCAAGTGATCAAAGAAATCATTCGTGTTGCCAACAAACGTATTCCTATCATTGCCGGTACAGGCGCAAACTCGACTCGTGAAGCAATCGAGCTGACTCAGGAAGCCAAAGAACTTGGCGCTGATGCTGCCCTGCTGGTTACTCCTTACTACAACAAACCGACTCAGGAAGGTTTATACCAGCATTATAAAGCCATTGCTGAAGCGGTTGACCTACCTCAAATTCTTTATAACGTTCCAGGCCGTACTGGCGTGGATATGGCTAATGAAACCGTGATCCGTCTGGCAGATATTCCACAGATCGTGGGCATTAAAGATGCAACAGGTGATGTAGCCCGTGGTGCTGCCCTGATTGAAGGTCTGGCAGGTAAAAACATGACCGTTTACTCAGGTGATGATGCAACTGCCTATGAGTTAATGGGTCATGGTGCCAAAGGCAATATTTCTGTGACTGCCAACGTTGCACCAAAAGTCATGAGTGAAGTATGTGCTGCAGCCATTGCAGGCGATGCTGCACGTGCTGAAGAGCTCAATGCTCAGGTTGCAAATTTACACAATATTCTATTTTGCGAATCAAACCCAATTCCTGTGAAATGGGCTCTCCATGATATGGGCTTAATTGGTACAGGTATTCGCCTTCCATTAACACCACTTGCAGAACAATATCGCGCTCCGCTTCATGAGGCACTTGTAGAAGCGAGCGTCATTAAATAAAGAGCAACGATTATGCAATTACGTTTAGGACTTACCCTGGCACTTTCAGTATTCAGTTTAGCAGGTTGTAGTTCAATGGCCTTTAAAAACGGTACCTTGGACTATAAAGAAACAACCACGCTGCAACCATTACAATATCCTGAAGGGTCAATGGTTCGTCCTGCAACGCCTTTGTACCCTGCTCCGACAGTGGATCCGCTTGCCTTGGAAAATGCACCAAAGCTTGAAAATCAGCGTGGTAACCGCTTTGCGATGCCACGCCCTACTGCACAGCCAGTAAATTCAACTCAAGCAGATGAAACTCAAGAAAATTTTTCAGGAAAGCCGCAATTAGTCACTGACGGAAATCAAAATCCACTGCTCAAAATTGATGGAAATGCTGCTACAATATGGCAATACACTCTTGCCACGCTTAGCAGCCTTAACCATTCTATCGTTGGTCAAAATAAAGATCGTTATGAAGTAACGATTCAGGTTGATCAGCAAACCTATGTTTTAAGACTCTCTCCCGCAGGTTCGAGTAACACCCTGGCTGTGTTTAATCCCGATAACAGTTTTGCCGACCGCGAAAAAGCAGCAGAACTGTTAAACCAGATTTACCAAAATTGGCCAGCCTAGACATTTTCTAGGCATTTTTTTTTGTAGAAGGTTCCCTCATGTTAAAACAAACCTTGCTCTATACTGGTAAAGCGAAATCTGTCTATACCACGGACAGTGAAGACCACCTGATTTTAGTTTTTCGTGACGATGCGTCCGCATTCAATGGCGAAAAAATCGAACAACTGGATCGTAAAGGTAAGGTGAATAACCGTTTTAACGCCTTCATCATGGAAAAGCTGGCTGCTGCTGGTATTGAAACTCATTTTGAGAAACTGCTGACACCAACTGAAGTGTTAGTGAAAAAACTTAAAATGATTCCAGTAGAATGTGTGGTACGTAACTATGCTGCGGGTTCTTTATGCCGTCGTCTGGGTGTAGAAGAAGGTAAAGAATTAACTCCTCCTACATTCGAATTGTTCTTCAAGGATGACGCGCTAGGCGATCCAATGGTGAACGAATCTCAAGCGATTGCTTTAGGTTGGGCGACTGCTGAACAACTGGCAAAAATGAAAGAACTGACTTACCAAGTGAACGATGTGCTTAAAGCATTATTCGAAGCGGGTAATATGCTTCTGGTTGACTTTAAACTTGAATTTGGTGTGTTCCACGACCGTATCGTACTGGGTGACGAATTCTCTCCAGACGGTTGCCGTCTATGGGATAAAGACACCAAGAAAAAACTGGATAAAGACCGTTTCCGTCAAGGCCTAGGCGGCGTGGTTGAAGCGTACGAAGAAGTTGCAGCACGTTTAGGTATCAATCTTGAAGATATCTAAGCACTAATAGTACTTCAAAGAACCGGGTTAATAGCCCGGTTTTTTATTGTCTAATCTAGAGATGGATCCGGAAATTTGAACAACTCCTATAAGTGATACTCTGCTCCTCAAATGATGTTATAAACATCAATATATGGAGTATTTTATGGCACGTAGACCAAGAAGAAATCATTCAAACGACTTTAAGGCTAAGGTAGCACTTGCTGCGATCAAAGCAGAAAAAACACTTGCTGAATTGAGTTCTGAGTTTGATGTTCATCAAAACCAAATTATTGACTGGAAAAATCAATTGATCTCAGCTTCCTCACAAGCTTTCGATCAATCAAAAGCTCCATCAGAACCACCCATCGATCTAAAAAAACTACATGCAAAAATCGGTGAGCAGGCATTAGAAATTGATTTTTTAGAAGGTGTGTTGAAGAAACTGGGCCGCTTCAACCACAAAAGTTAATCGATGACTCA
>NZ_JBHDVN010000092.1:0-4648 GCF_046635365.1 Acinetobacter sp. NIOH-H-8 | reverse complement strand
AGCAGAACAGTCAACAGCTCCAATACAAACAACAGCACAAGGAACAGACCTTAGAACAGGGTTTTAACCGTGTTGAAAAAGGCTTTGAGCAATGGAAGAAAGATCAGGAAGCTAAACGCCTAGAACTGGAACATAAAAAGCAGTTAAAGCTACAGCAAGAACAAGCGATGAAGCTGAAACAACGCAAAAGCATGAATAGAAATGGGCCTTCCCTATGAGCAATCAAAACGATTTAGACGACCAGTTATATATTTTATTAGCCTCCATGAAGGAATACAGGGAAGCCATAGCAGATGATAACAAGCGATTAGAGACGTTTTACAACAAGGTAGCTAGTGGGGTACTAGAACAGAGCAAAAAGACCCTAAATAACGCAAATCAGGAAGCTACACGCGCCCTTCAAGGTCGTATTCAGGAGTTAGATAAAGCCACCGATAAATTGAACTACAGATTTATTGCCTTGTTGTGTGCAATTTTCCTTAGTCTGGTATTAGTTTTCCTGTCTTTTATATTTTTATTTATTCCAAGTTTTGATGAAATCCAGCAGCGTCGAGCAGAAGCAGCTTGGTTAGAACAGAGTTACAACCTAGATATTAAAAATTGTAATGGTAGAGCTTGTGTACGGATCATGAAAAATGACTGTCACGGAACGAATAAAGATTACTGTGTGATTGATCCTAAATAATTACTGGTAAGTACTTTGCTCGGTTCTTCTCTTAATCTTATCAATACCGGATGTCGCAAAGTGGCTCGACTTTGAAACATGGCAAAAGCCATATTTCAAAGTGTCGAGCTTTACTTTTCATTTTTTATGTCCTATCTATTTGTCATAAGGAAGCATACTTTCATAGCACTAATAGTGGACTTAATAATGAGAATGTATTTGATTTTCCTGGCTTTTATAATAATATTTTTTATTTTAACTCTAGTTGTTAAATCCAATAATGATCGGAAAAAATTTGAAGTATTCAATGAAATAGAGACAACAAACAAGTTGATACAAAAAAAACCATAATTTTTTTATGGTTTTTATATTTTCAAATAGTGTTTTAGCAAAAATAATTAAATTTCGTATAACCGCCATTATGTTAAATGCAGGGTATCTAATTAATTTGAGTTTGCAAAATTGCTAAATTTTTTCTTAATCCTTCTCATGTCTTGAAGTGTATAACCATAATTTCCGAAACATCTTTGTAGCATTTCTGGATTAGTCATTGGACTATCTAAAACAGTAAAAAATTCATTAATAATATTTACAGTAGATAAGTTAGCTTCTTTTTTTCTTGTATCAGAATTAATTGTTATTAATTGAGCTTTATTAAAGTGATCAGCCTTAATTAAATCAGGTGAGTTTTTAAGCTGAGAATTTAGTTTTCTAAAATCTTCATTATAGAGGGGAATACAACTCTCTATTATTCGTGGTAAAGCTGTGTCAGTTAAGAATGCATTTAAGTTAGATTCTATATCTCCAGTAGGTTTTACATTATTGATGTTTGAAGGTTTTACTGGAAAACCATGAAACATCCATTGTATACCCCATAAAATTACTATGACTAAAATTACTGAAAAGATGATTTGTAGTTTCTTCATTTTTTAAATTTTTCTAAAATTAACATAATACACCTTATACGAAATACAATTGTTTTTTCCTTCAAGATCATTATATTAGAGATTGCCGCCTTGAATCATAGAGCAACAGGGCGGCAACTTTTCTATTTTTCATGTTCCACGCTTACTATTTGATCATTGTTCCACGGTTTTAATTAGATATTTTAATAATTAAATTCATTCCAGTAAGAACCGAGCGAGTGTCTACGAGCGATCACCTGGCATTAAAATTTTGCCCCTGCCTTTTCCCTGATTACAAGCTCCCCTTTGCTTCGTAACGAAAGATATAGAGCATCCCGAAGGGTGCGAACTGTATTAATTAGAATCTAAACGAGCGAAGCGAGCATAAAGATTACTGAGCGAAGCGAAGGCCTAGTTTCTTTTTTTATTAAATCCTCAACTTCTATTTAAAAAAACAGCCCCTCAACCGAGCTTTAGCGAGGTTAAAACGTCCGAGCTTTAGCGAGGGCATAGGGCTGTTTTTCATGCCCACTTATGCTTTTATATATATTTTAAAGCTTTTAAATGCTTTTAGACACTCCGAAACCCTTACTACAAAAGGGTTTCAAGCCCTATAAAAGGACATTTAGTCGGTTATAAAAGGACATTTAGTCGGTTATAAAAGGACATTTAGTCGGTTATAAAAGGACATTTAGTCTTGATTTAAGGACATAATTAATATTGACCTTTTAATGATAATTTTGTACAGTGTCCTTACTTTGAATAATAATATGCTTTGAAGATGAAGAATGAGCTTGTTGTGAAAGATAACGCATTAATGAACGCTAGTTATAATTTAGAAGTAACCGAACAGCGCTTAATACTTCTTGCAATCATTAATGCAAGACAAACAGGTAAAGGTATAACTGCTGATAGTAAGTTAGAAATACATGCTAATGATTACGCTAGTCGTTTTAATGTTAGTAACGATGGTGCTTACAAAGCACTAAAAAGTGCTGTTCTAAACCTGTTTGATCGTCAATTTTCATTTAAAGAAGAAGATAAAAAGGGAAATATAGGAACTGTTAAGTCTAGATGGGTAAGCCGTATTAAATATATTGATGATTCAGCCACATTAGAAATCACTTTTGCACCAGATGTAGTGCCTTTGATTACAAGACTTGAGCAACAGTTCACTAGTTATCAACTTAAGCAGGTCACACAGCTTACAAGTAAATACGCTATTAGGCTTTATGAGTTAATCATTGCTTGGCGCGAAGTGGGCAAAGTTCCACAAATTGAGTTAAATGACTTTAGAAATAGAATTGGGCTTGAGAATTCTGAATATACAGCGATGTGTGATTTCAAAAAGCGTGTATTAGAACCAGCAATCAAACAAATCAATGAACATACAGACATCGTAACAACTTATGAGCAACACAAAAAAGGGCGCTCAATTACAGGCTTTTCATTCAAATTTAAGCAAAAGCAAATAAGAACTGAGGCTAAAAAAGACAAAAATATAGGAGATTTTTTTAACCGAATGACTGATTCACAACGTCTTAAGTTTGGATCTAAACTTGCCTATGATGAGCGTGTACAAAGTGAGTATAGCCACTTAATTGGTACTGGAAATTATGAACAATTTGGACAACTTTTAGCTGAAATGCTAGCAGAAAAAAGACACTTTGAAATGTTCTTTCCTTTGCTTGTAGAGCATGGTTTTAACGTATAAAAATAAAAACTAATTACACTTAAGATTAAATAACTCTCTATCTCTGTCTTCTGTTAAATACTCGTTGAGTTCAGCGAGTATTTTTTCTTTATTGGCTTCATTGGCATTCATTTTTTTAATCAAATAAGAACCGAGCAAAATTTTACGTCTAGTATCGTCCTTTCTTTCCTGCTCTTTTTGCTTTGATTTTTCTCTAGCTTCGATAGCCTGTTTACGAGCCTTTAACTGTTTCAACTTTTCTAACTGGGCTTCAATTTTCTTTTCGAGAGTTTCAGCAGCTTTTGTCATAATTCAGATTTCGGGATATAGAAAACCACTCAAGCATAAGGCCCTATGAATTGAAATTCAAGCGGGCTATATGCTATCGTGTTTTTCATGAAATGCGCACTTACGACTTGGATTTCATCCAAGTCAAAGTTTGCGTAAGGGGATACCCCTTAACCCCAAAAAATTGCTACGCAATTTTTCAAAAGCAAAAGCAAAACCATCACAAGGCTAAGGCATGGCAATTTATCACTGTACGACTAAGACCGTTAACCGAAGTTCTGGACGAACTGCGGTTGCCTCTATGGCTTATCGTGCAGGGGAAAAGTTGACAGATGAACGGACAGGATTAACGCACGACTTCACGAAAAAAGAAGGTGTAGTGTATACAGAGATTCTTTCTAACTTGGATACTGAATTAGACCGAAGCAAAGTGTGGAATCTGGCGGAAAAATCAGAAAATCGGAAAGATGCCCGAACCGCACGTGAATGGGTAATTGCTCTACCGGACGAGCTGGATGAAGAACAGCGAAAAGAACTAGCAAGAGAGTTTGCCCAATCTTTAGTAGACCGTTATGGGGTGGTTGCAGATTTAGCGATTCATGCACCTAGCAAAGGTGGAGATGATAAAAACCATCATGCACATATCTTACTGACAACTCGCAAAGCAGAATTAGATACTGAAAATAAACTGGTCCTCACTCAAAAATCGGAAATTGAGTTAAGTAACACCAAAAGAAAAAGCTTAGGCATGGGAACAAGCCAGGAAGAAATTAAACAGATTCGAGCCACCTGGGCAAACTTAGCCAATCATGCTCTGGAATATGCAGGGTATCGGGAAAGAATCGACCACCGCAGTTATGCCGATCAAGGTAATCAGCTACAGGCCACCATACATGAAGGCAGTAAAGTCACCCAGATGCGCAGAAAGGGCATAGATACTGAAATTAGCCGTTTCAACGACACGATCAAACAGCAGAACAGTCAACAGCTCCAATACAAACAACAGCACAAGGAACAGACCTTAGAACAGGGTTTTAACCGTGTTGAAAAAGGCTTTGAGCAATGGAAGAAAGATCAGGAAGCTAAACGCCTAGAACT
>NZ_JBHDVN010000091.1:0-4806 GCF_046635365.1 Acinetobacter sp. NIOH-H-8 | reverse complement strand
ACCCCTTTTTGCGATAATTCATTCCTGAACCAAGATCGCTAATTAATTCAAATGTCCAACCTTGCTTGGCGCAATACATCTCCAAAACTTGTTTCTGCCTTTCAAGATCAGCCTTTTGGTCGTGACTTGAAACTCTTGCATAAGCAATCGTTTTTCGATTGTTTTGAATAGCGAGATCATGGATAAGTTCAGGCGTGATTTTGCTCAGATCATAACGTCTGTGATTTTTAGGTGTTCGATCTGCAACTAAAACACCTTCCTCATCCCACCTTCTTAAGGTTTGGATGGATACACCCAATGTTTTAGCTGCAACACTAATGCTAATATATCTACTCATTTGTATATAATAGTATAGAAATAAGTAGAATTCAAATAACAATTAATAACCCTGAACTGAATCCGCTGCCACAATGGTATAGCGTTCCAGCCATTGCTGGATGTGCGCTAATGGAATCACTGGAATCGTATTATTTAAAGATTCAACGCGAACCTGTGGTTGTAATGAAGTACTACCGATATAACGACTGATGATACCTTCACAGCCATCACCTTCGTCTTTACCGATAATTGGACGACCTTGATAGTCACACATCAACAGGCGATCACCTGGAAAAATCCAATGTGGATTTTTCACGTGCTTGTTACTGGCCCAGATTTCTGGCCAACGCACCGGATTTTTTAAGAAACGTTTTGAAATATCCCACAATGTATCGCCTTTTTTGACCACGTAGACATTAGGCGCACTGGCTTTTAAAGCAGGTGGATTGACATTGCGGGCAGGAGCTGCCTCGGCTGAATACATTGTCCCCATACTCACTCCGACACAAACTGCCAGTGCGAGCATTTGATTTTTTGGGGGTGTTTCAAAAAGTATGCTAGTTAATTCTGTCAATAGAGAAATTGAAAATAAGTAAATTAAATTCACTATATTTTTAATGCTTTATGAGATTTCAATTGTGGTTAAAATATAATCAGCATACTTTTTGAAACACCACCGATTTTTTAACCCCAAGGCACTAAAAAATGGCATGCCCTTCAAAACCTTTTTCATTATCATAATTCCTAAAATTATGTGCGTAATTGCGTTATAATAACGATCTTACACACATTTTTTTGATGAAGCATTCCCTTCATTTGGTTTTTTGATCAATGGCATAATTGAGGACGCAGTATGGCCTTATTACCTATTTTAAGTTTCCCGGATCCCCGTCTTCGTACCATTGCACAACCAGTCGAAGAAGTTACTGATGAAATTCGTCAGCTCGCTGCAGATATGTTTGAAACCATGTATGAAGCGCCAGGCATCGGACTCGCCGCGACCCAAGTCGATCGTCATATTCAGCTGATTGTGATGGACCTGTCTGAAAACAAAGATCAACCCCTGGTGTTCATTAACCCCAAAATCACACCATTGACTGAAGAAACACAGCCTTATGAAGAGGGCTGTCTATCAGTTCCTCAAATATACGATAAAGTTGAGCGTCCGTCACGCGTAAAAATTGAGGCAATTGGTCTGGATGGTCAACCCTTTGAACAAGAGGCTGATGGACTTCTCGCTGTGTGCATCCAACATGAAATGGATCACTTAAATGGTAAACTTTTTGTGGATTATCTGTCGCCATTAAAACGTCAGCGTGCCCGTGAAAAAGTAGAAAAACTGGTTCGCCAGCGCAATAAGGAAAAAGTTGCAGTTAAACGCTAAAATTATTTTCCCAAGCAATTTTTATGATTCAACAAGCCCAATTTTGATTGGGTTTTGTTATACTCAGCCTAGATAAATTTAAGGGTTGCCTATGGTTCTGCGGGGAGGTCTGCTACTTTCCTTTGTAGCGGTATTTCTACAGATTGCTGTATTCTTACAGCCTTTACTGCCGAAGCAATATCAGGTTGCTCCGGTCTGTGAAACCATCACGCGTGCCCTTTTAGTTTCCTCTCATGTTCATTCTGAACATCCTGCTCATCATCTTGATCAGCATCCTATTTCCTCGGACTCCATGGCGCATGAACACGATGCCAGTCATCAGTGTCAGTACTGTACTGTCTATGGCAACCTGGTTTTGCCGCCTGAGCTTGAAGTGAAAGAAGTCCTGGATCGAATTCAGGTCAGACTATTGGCTTTTGAACAAGCCTTTAAGCATGTCTGGTTTATCCTTCAACGACTCTTTTTAATCCCGCAGGGACGGGCACCGCCACTGTTTGCATAAATCCACGTTGTTTTGCCTGGGTCTTTACTGACTTAGGCCGTGTTCAATTTATGTATTCAGTGAGATAGAAAATGGTTCAGCCTAAATTTTCTTTACAGCCCCTTACGGCTGCGATTTGTGTTGCTTGTTATTCTTCGATGGTGCTGGCAAATGAAGCCATGCCAGTACAAACCATGGCACCGATTGTGGTGACTTCAACTGCCGGTAATGATGCCAATGGTCTGATTGTTCGTGCTGATCCAAAACAGCCGATTCAGCCAGTGCCAGCAACTGATGGCGCAGATTATCTGCAAAGTATTGTAGGTTTTAGTTCGGTCAATAGCGGAGCAGGTACCAATAGCGATGTGACCTTTCGTGGTATGTTCGGTTCACGCATTAAAATCCTGACTGATGGCACTGAAAACCTCGGTGCCTGCCCAAGCCGGATGGATTCGCCCACTTCATATATTTCTCCAGAAAGTTATGATCGTATTTCAGTGATTAAAGGCCCGCAAACGGTTCAATATGCCAATACCGGTTCGGCAGCAACCGTCATTTTTGAACGTACACCTGAACAGTTTGGGGAAGATCAACATTATCGCGGTCAGGCCAGTGTACTAATGGGATCTTTTGGTCGTCTGGACCAGAATATTGAAGCAGCTGCTGGTGATGAAAAAAAGTATATCCGCCTGAACACCAACCGTTCGGTATCAAGCAGTTATAAAGATGGTAATGGTCAAACTGTACCTTCAGATTGGGAACGATGGAATGCAGATCTGGCACTGGGCTGGACACCGGATGAAGATACCTGGGTCGAGCTGACCAGTGGTAAAGCTGATGGCGAGGCGGTTTATGCTGGCCGTGATATGGATGGATCTCAGTTTGCCCGTGAAAGCCTCGGCTTACGTGTTGAAAAGAGAAATCTGACGGATGTCATTCAGAAAGTTGAGGCACAGATCAACTATAACTATAACGATCACATCATGGATAACTTTAGTCTGCGGCCTGTACCGATGATCCATGACATGGCCACCCATAGCATGAAAGCCAATCCATCCGCTATGCAGGTCACACGCCGTACTTTAAATTCCCGTATGGTGATAACAAGTGAATGGGATAAAACCCAGTTAATTGCGGGTGTGGATTCTCAGCACAATACGCATGCTGGGGGAATGACTTCAACCAATATGAACATGCCGCTCACGCCAGATATGAAATTCCAGTCTTATGGAGCTTTTGGTGAGTTGAGCCATGAACTCAGTGATAACCATAAACTGGTTGGTGGTGTACGAGTCGATCAGGTTGATATTGATGCCTTAAAAACTGGTCAAAGCCGTCAGGAAACCTTGCCGAGCGCCTTTATCCGTTTTGAAAATACTCATCCTGAGCATGATGACGGTAAAACTTATATTGGTCTGGGATACGTCGAGCGTGTGCCGGATTATTGGGAATTATTTAAAACCGATTATCAGGGTGTAACTGCAAATACATTTAAACAGTTAAATACCGAAAAAACCTTACAGCTTGATCTGGGCTATCAACATCATCATGGTGCCTTCAATTCATGGGTATCGGCTTATGCTGGTATTGTTCAGGATTTTATTCTGATGACTTATCCTGAAACTGCAAATTCAGGTCATGACCATCATATGGGTAGTGGTATGGAAGGAAGGCAGTCGGCAAAAATGAATGGGGCAGATTCAAGAAATGTTGACGCGGCTATTGCTGGTGCAGAAGCCGGAATTGGCTACCAGTTTACCGATGCTATTCAGGCTGATGTGAGCGCGATGTATGCTTGGGGCAAAAATACGACTGATCATACGCCGTTGCCACAAATTGCACCTTTGGAAGCTCGGGTGAATCTGCGTTATATCCAGGAGAATTACACTTTAGGTGCTTACTGGCGTTTAGTGGATAGTCAAAACCGCATTAGCGAACGTGAAGGCAATATTGTCGGTTATGACCATAAACAGAGTGCTGGTTTTGGTACATTGTCTTTAAATGGCACCTATCGTGTGAATGAGGGTGTGGATCTTTCAGTCGGTGTCGATAATGTCTTCGACCGGACTTATACAGAACATTTGAATAAAATGGGCAATGCTGGAGTGGGGCTACCTGCTACTGAGCAATTTAATAATATGGGACGAAATTACTGGGCACGTGTCAGTATGAAGTTCTAATTTGATTAGATTAAATACAAAAAGCAGGGTGAAAGCTCTGCTTTTTATATTTTTAAAATTATAAAAACATTTAAATACAATAACTTAATATTATTGAGTGTTTCTAAATAAAATAATGAATATTTTTCTTAAAATAAATTTAATATAGAAAACAGTCATTTATGAATTTATTGGTTTATAAAATAAACACCCGAATTAAATCAGTCTAAAAAGGTATTGCAAGCCCCCTGAAATACTGTAGAATGCACATCCATCGGCGGTGATGAAGATTAAAACTTCTGATAAAACAGTAACTTAGCATGAAATGCTTGAGTTGGGTTTTAGAAAGAAAGTTTAAAAATAATTTTCATTACTGGTTGACTTTCTAGAGATAGAGAGTAATATAGCCGACCTAGCTTGCTACTGACGAAGTAGCAAGAAGATCATTAAGAGATTATGAAGAA
>NZ_JBHDVN010000090.1:0-5092 GCF_046635365.1 Acinetobacter sp. NIOH-H-8 | reverse complement strand
CTTTGATTTTGGCTGATTTGTCAGAGCCATCCAGAGTTGCCACTAATTCAATCGGGCCCTCCAAACGTTCAAGTAGTGTTTTTAATTGAGCTGAAGTATTTTGATCTAACATTGCTAACGTCTCCAAGGGAGTAAATATTTATTCGATGAAGCTATATTAAGTGAATAACAAAAATAGGTAAAACAGTTTGTTTTTATCCTAATGATCGTTTTTATAGATCAAAAACCATCTCCTCATTTTATTTTTTATTATCGCTAGAATTTATGCCTTTTATCCCAAAGAAACCGAATATAGATTGGAAAATAAAAATGCTCCTTTTAAAGGAGCATTTTTAAGTTTAGAAGATTCGCTGTTCAATACGTAGCGAACGCCCCTTAATTGAATTAGCTAGTACAAATATGATTAAGCTAAGCAAGGCAAATAAGATGACAATGCCAATAATGATGACATTGGTAATCTTGCTGACTTGTTCGGCTTGCTGGGCTTGACGATCTACACTTTGTGCCACAGGCGTTAGACTTTTGCCATAGACCTGTTGCTGCATGGTCCAGATCTGTTCCGGTTTAAATCCGTATTGTTCAAACTTGTTATCCTGCCGCTCTGCTTCAACTACTTGTGCGACATAAGGTCTGGCTGCGGATAGATCCACAGGCTTATGCAAGAGTGCAGTTTGGGCAAGTAAATAAGATTTCACCGGTGAAGCAATATCGGAATCAACCAGATAACGAGCCACTTCACTATCATTGATATTACTATCGTAATAGACCACTTGCTGATAAGCGTCTTCACGGTCATTTCTCAGGTCATATTGCCAATAAGTCAGTCCTGACCAGATCACGATAAAGGAAATCAGCCAGCCTACAAACTTCAATATGAAAGACTGAAAGCGCACATAGAAGAAGCGAAACTTCTTCAGCAATCCAACCAGAAAAAATGCACCAATAAAAGAGGCAAAGATTTTCAGAATCAGCCAGCCAAACCAGCTTAATAGAGCAAAGAAATAATCCGGACTATCCCCAATACTGGCCAGATTAGCATCGACACTGACTGGTAAATGCAGCTGTTGAAGCTGAGTACTCAGGCCAAAAAAGCCATAAACCATTTCCTGCTGAAAGAATAGACCTATCACGGATGCAATACAGACCGTAGAGGTGGTCAGTCCCAAAAGCATCAAATTACGTTGACGCTTTTTGAGTGCGACGACCCCTTGCTTGATTTCCTGAGGATTTACAGCATATTCATCTAAGGGCGGCAATCTCTACTCCTTTTTTTAGATCTTGGCCCTACTGCATTTAGTTGGGTTTAGATCCACTGGTACTTGATTCAATCACCAAATGATTCAGATTATCTTGTAAGGCTCTTAAACGTACCGTTGCTTCAGTACGTTTCTGTACACCTTCTTTCTGGATCTGAATCACATCATTAACAGTTTTAATGAGGGTATTTTGCACATGTTCAAGCGTTTCAATATCAATAACGGAACGCTGGTTGGCTTTTGCCGTATCGACCGAGTTCTGATGCAATAAATCTGCATTACGGCGTAAAAGCTCATTGGTCGCATCATCAATGGTATTGGCCAGCTGTACGCTGTTCTTCTGTTCATTCAGTGAAATGGCCAGACTGATCTGGTTTTTCCATGCCGGTAACGTAATATTTTTAATGGCATAGAATTTATCCACCAGCATCAGGTTATTGGACTGAATAATCCGGATCATAGGCAAAGTCTGCATCGCAGATTGCTGCAATACCTGTAAATCACTGATGCGTTTTTCCAGATTATTGGCTAGATGATTTAGGTCATAGATTTTTTGCGTGGTGCTCTGATCTTGTGGCAAAGCTGTAAGCGCAGCAATTTCCTGCTGCAATTCCTGTTCACGTAAACGTCCAGCTGCAATATGAATACCCAGCTGCTTGTATTCTTCCTGCACCCCATCGAACATTTTATCCAGGGTATCAACGCGGGCTTTTAATCCAGATTGTGAAGTTTCAATTTCCTTGACCAGTACATCAATCTGTTCTTTAGTGGTATTGAAATGCGAGTCAAAATTATCTTTCACGCCCTTAAATTTGCTGATGATATTGCCCAGAAATCCTGAACTTTTTTTCTTGTTCAAGATACTGCTGGTATTCAGTTGCTGTGCCACCTGCACCACCTGATTCAGCTTTTGACCGGTTGCATCCAGATCTTTATTTTGTACCAGATTCAGCAATTCATCGGTATAGCTTGAAGTTTTGGTGGCTATATTTTTGCCATATTCGGCCACACTATTATGACTCATATTCTGCAGTTCTTTACGTGCTGCCAAGACCCCCTGAAAATCGGCAGGCTGCAAGCCCAGCTCTTTGAGATCCATTTGCTGGAACTTCTGTTCAGTCAGTTCAGTTGAGCTTTCGACAGGTAAATTTACTACATCAGATTTGGTCATGTTTCACCTTATATTGTTATGTATTCGAGGGTTTCTCGAGTGACTTTTTTAACGTTTTAATCAAATTGTCCCGGCTATTATCAAGTTTTTCCAGATCACTTGTCGAGTGTTTCGTCTGGCTTTGTTTGACATGATATTGCCAGGCCGGAATCAGCACCTGTTGCGCTTCTTTAAACCGATCCAGTAGGCTATAAGACAGTTGCTGGGACAATTGCATCTGGGTAATGGCAATGTCATTACTGCTTTGCAAGGTTCTTAAGGTATGCACCTTTTTTGACAGCCGCTCAGAAAAATTATCCAGTGGATGCTGATTCCTTACAAACTGCGGATATTCAGATAAAAATTCTTCTGCTGCCACAATATGCTTGGCCATTTGCTCACGTAAACCGATCAGCTGCTGGAATCGCGATTGGGATTTCTGGATTTCAATTTGCAACTTACGGCTAAGGTGATCTGCCTGATCCAGTAAATAGTCCAGTTTTTTATAGTATTCAACCTGACTTGAGCCATAGTCCAGATCAATACCCAGCCATTTCTGCAAGGCATTAAATTTACGTTTTTTCAGATATTTTTTTGATTGAGCCAACATCTGAATCAGCTGTTCAATCGTCTGGCTCAGTTGTTGGGTCAGATGCGGATCTACCCCATTTAATAGTACGGACTGTGCCTGAATAAGTGGGTCAGCATAATGATTCAGCTTGTATTGATCGTGGAGTAAAGGCACAAGTTCGTTGCGCTTGATACTTAGAATCTCGCTCTGCTCTACTGCAATGTCTTGGATTGGAATCAAAACATCTATCTGTGACATAGCCCTTTAAACTCAGTAAATTCGATTTTTATAGTACGTCTTTTCATTCAACATAACATGTAGCATTTTGCAAAGGAATGCTTCAAGCCATAGAATTTTCTTTATATACGTTGAAGATATTGTTGGAATTAAGTTTGGCCTACAGTCATTTCTTGTATGAATCATTTTGCCCCTAGCCTGCTGTTGCTCTCTATAACATTTCCCATCAGCCTCAAATAGGCTAATAACCAACTAAATAAGGATAAGCACAATAAATGCTAAGTTAATTTATGGTCCTAATTAAGCTTTTTTTTAAACTTAAGAATACTTATAAGGCATTATAAAATATAAATAATTCTCGAATTTTAAGCATGAATTATTTATGATCAAGATTAACAATAAAGTAGGTAACCTGAGAATAAAATGGAACGTTTTTTTCATAATACGATGTATGCTGCACGCTGGATCTTAGCTCCTGTCTATTTTGGTTTATCATTCGCTTTATTATTGCTGGCCTTAAAATTCTTTCAGGAAGTGATTCATGTCCTGCCGCATATCTTTGAATATACTGAAGCCGACCTGATCCTGGTGATTCTATCCCTGGTTGATATGAGCATGGTTGGTGGACTTATTGTGATGGTGATGTTTTCAGGTTATGAAAATTTCGTTTCACAACTCAAAATTGATGAAAATAAAACCCGCCTGAACTGGCTCGGTACTATGGATGCCAATTCTCTTAAACTTAAAGTTGCGGCTTCCATCGTAGCTATTTCTTCGATTCATTTACTACGTATTTTTATGGATGCCCGCAACGTCGAGAATGACAAAATCATGTGGTACATCATCATGCATCTGACTTTTGTGATTTCTGCATTTATTATGGGTTATCTGGATAAACTCACAAAGCATTAAAACATGGATATTAAAAAGCCCCGATTATAGGGGCCTTTTTATATCGGCGAATTAACTAAAAAATTATAGATAGTCACCTTCTCGTTCCGGCTGATACAGCACTTTTTCAATCGTGACTTTCATCAACTGACCATCAGGTTGCGGCCATTCAATGGTCTGTCCTTCTGCCAAGCCCAAGATTGCAGTTCCAATCGGTGCTACGACATTCACTTGCCCTTTTTCACCTTTAAACTCATGCGGGTAGACCAGGGTAATTTCTACAGGCTCCGTTGATGGTGCAATCGTCAGCAATGCACGCGCATGCATGGTCACCACATTGCTTGGCATGTCCTCTGGCTTGACCACTTCAGCACGAGCCAGTTCATCTTCCAGTTGAAGCATGGTCTCACTGAGCTTGTCCTGATTTTCAAGCATGGTTTCGAGACGCTCCACATCCTGTTCAGATAAAATAATTTTTGGTTTAGCCATTCTTACTACCTTGTTTAATGAATGATTGAATAGTCTTTAAAAAGCGAATGAATCTAGGTTCTAAGTGGTTAATCAGATTAAATTAAGTTCAAATATAAAAAATCTATTTTTAGCTGCTAAAAAAATTGTGTCTTAACTCAACTTATAAAGCTGTTTTTCAAAGAATGTAACCAGTTTTAGAAAAACTCAATACTCTTTTCGAAATCAGATTTATAGGATCTGTATTTCTCAACTTTGTTTTATAAAAGGATAAGTATTTTCTATATAGGATTGATTAAGCTTTGATCTTATCTTCCCTTTTAACTCATCGTAAAAGCTAGCAACAGAAGATGAGTCAGAAAAAATATCACCCAATAAAAAAGCCCCCTTGAGGGCATTGCTGTCCCACAATTTTTCACAAGAGGAAGCTCAAATGAGCTTCCTCTTGTTTTATGGGTATTTTATCGGGTGAAAATAAAGCTTTTAAAGTTCTTCTTTCAAACAAATTCACTTGAATTA
>NZ_JBHDVN010000089.1:0-5215 GCF_046635365.1 Acinetobacter sp. NIOH-H-8 | reverse complement strand
CAATTCAGACACAAATCTGGATTGCGATGATCGCCTATTTATTGGTGAGTTTCGCTCAACATTTAGGAAAAACAGGTTGGACAGTTCAACGTTTACTCAGAATAATTCAAGTGAATTTGTTTGAAAGGAGAACTTTAAAAACTTTATTTTCATCCGATAAAATACCCATAAAACAAGAGGAAGCTCAAATGAGCTTCCTCTTGTGAAAAATTGTGGGACAGCAATGGCTCCACAACTGGCTTTATCTCCAGCAATGATTACAGCCCTACCTTTGATTATTGTAGATAAATCACTAGCAATAGCTGTCACGGTAGTTTGACACTTGGGACAGTAATGCTTCATGCCATTCAGATGCACCGCCATTCCGTTAATTAAAAAAGAACTTTCACTTTCAGTGACCATACCGCCATGGCTGGTTTTTGCGCCAATAGTGATCAATGCTTTGGACATGATATTTTATTTCTTATTCTTAGAGGTGCTGATTTTAAACAATACAGAAAATATCAGCTAGCACAGCCCGACCAAAAGCTCAATCATGACTTTAATTCCAGCCATAAAAAAGCAGCCCGAAAGCTGCTTTCATAATTCATTAGATCTTATGGCTTAACCACGACCATTACTTGAATCGCTTCAGGTGTTACAGATAAACCTTCTAACAAACTCAAGCCTTCTTTTTGCAGCTTCTGTAAACGTGCGATTTCATCTTCACGGATACTTGGGTTGAACTGTTTCAGGTAAGTCAGACGGTCAATTTCATACTGCCATTTATTGCCATACGCTTCTTTAGCCTGCTGCCTGAAGTTTGGCAATGCTGAACGAGCTAATTCCAATGCCTGTTGATAACGCGCTTCAATCACTTCACGGCGTGCTTTCACCACCTGACGGCAGCTATTGCCATCTAAATGATGTAGATATGGTTTCAGGATTTCAGGCGCAATCTTCTGAGACAGATCCTGACCTTTTTCACTCAGCAATACACGGATCAGCTGCTGTGGCAAGCTTGACGGTAAGTTCAGTGCTTTTGGTGCAACCACATCAACCTTGAACCACACTTCCATCAATACAGAACCTTGTGGCAATGCTGCAGACTTTAAGACCGCAACGTTGGTACTACCAAAGCCCTGAGTATTGATCATTTCCATCACGCTTTCAGTGAATGGATGCTCTAAAGTTAGATATTGAGCATCTTCACGGATCTGAGCCTGGTCACGATAGAAGGTGGCTGTCATACCCTCTTCATCCAGGGTCAAACCTTGTACCTGCATCTGATCCGTTGGCTTGATGATCACCGTACCATTGCTTTGCTCATCAAAGTCGATATTGGTCGATGCCATAAAACGCTTCATGAACATTGGCAAGGTGGTATTGTCATCATAGTCTTCAAGCGCATTAACAATTTCCTGTGCCACGACGGGGCGGCAAGAATTGTACTCAAGCAGACGGTCACGACCTTCCTGCAACTCGGCTTCAAGCGCTTCACGTTGTACGCTAACTTCTTCCAGCAGATCTTCAAATTCCTGACCTTTATCTGCCAGCAAGCAATCTTTCAGGGCAACAATAAAGTTTTCTTGCAGCGTTTGCGCCGTTGGAGAAATGTTGCTGAAAATATTCAGCGCTTCGTTATACCAACGGAACATACGCTCCTGCGCAGTACCCACCAGATAAGGCACATGAATCTGGATACGGTTTTCCTGACCGATACGATCCAGACGACCAATACGCTGTTCCAAAACATCCGGATTGGCCGGTAAGTCAAACAGGATCAAGTCTGATGCAAACTGAAAGTTACGGCCTTCTGAACCGATTTCAGAACATAACAGAATCTGTGCACCATAAGATTCTTCAGCAAAATAAGCTGCTGCCTGGTCACGTTCCAAAAGACTCATGCCTTCATGGAACATGGCAGTACGGATACCTGCATGCAGACGTAATACATTTTCCAGTGCTTCAACCACTGGACCACTACGGGCAATCAGTAATACTTTTTTGTGTTTCAGATCAGTACGCAGCTTTTCCATCAACCACATTACACGCGGATCGGTTTCCATCCACGAGCCATCAAGTTGAGATTCTTCCGGCCACATCTGTTCACGTAGTTTGCCATCTTTAGACCAGTTTTCTGGCGCTGGCAATGGTGCTGGCTGACAGTCACGACCCGGGAAGCCCTGAATCGCTTCACGTGTGTTACGAAACAGGATACGACCCGTACCATGACGGTCCAATAATTCATGAATGGCACGGAAACGTTGCTCTGGGGTATCTTCAATCGCATGACCAAGCAAGCTTTCAATCGCAGTGAAATGCTCAGCTTCCAGTGGAAGGTCTGACATCAGTACTTCAGCGATTTTAGCAGTATGCTGATACTGCTCTTCTTCATCCAGGAAACGGTCCAATGAACTGAAACGTTGCGGATCAAGTAAACGTAGACGTGCAAAGTGAGATTCCACACCGAGCTGTTCAGGTGTTGCAGTCAATAACAATACGCCCGGTGTTTTCTCTGCCAGCTCTTCGACCAGATCATAACGATCATTGCCGCCTTCTTCCTCAGACCACATCAGGTGATGCGCTTCATCGACAACCAACAGGTCAAAGCCCGCTTCAATCGCCTGTTCGCGTAGATCTTCGTGATCCACCATCAAGTCCACAGAAGCAATAATGCGCTGTTCGGTCAGGAATGGATTTAGTTCAGGATCATGCTCTTTGATCGATGCAGTACGAGCCAAATCAAATAGGGAGAATTCAAGATTGAAACGACGGCGCATCTCAATCATCCACTGATATTGCAGTGAATCCGGGACCAAGATCAGAATACGTTCAGAACGGCCAGTTTTAAGTTGCTGATGAATGATCAGACCTGCTTCGATGGTTTTACCCAAGCCTACTTCATCGGCCAGTAAAACACGCGGCGCGAAACGCTGACCGACTTCATGTGCGATATACAACTGGTGTGGAATCAGACCCACACGCGAACCGACCAAGCCACGCAATGGACTGGTTTGCATATTGGCTTGCATCAGCAAGGCTTCAATACGCAGGTCATACCACTCTTTATAGTCAATCTGGCTAGCCAGTAAACGATCTAAAGGTTTAGACAACTGGATCGTTGCACCTACACGGGTTTCATTTAAAGCTTTACGTTCTTCTGTACCATCTTCAAGAGTACGAACCACGTGATAACGCACTACACCATTGCGGTCTTCAACTGACTCAACGGTCCAGATCGTACCTTCCTGATCTTGCAGTTCGTCATTCGCATTAAATACGATACGAGATAAGGGTGCGTTACTGCGAGCATAGACGCGAGTTTCATCGCTTTTTGGGAATAAAATGCTGACCGATCGCTCATCAACATCAATGAGAACCCCTAAACCGAGTTCTGTTTCAGTATCTGATAACCAACGTTGACCAATAGCAAATTGCTGCAATTTTTCCACCTTTATCTTAAGTACAAGATTATGAATATCAGGCTCAATCACGAAACGTCATTTGAGCAAAATTTCACACCTTCAAGCAATGTATTTTGACATAAAGCCCACTAAAAAGTGAGCATAATTCACGTCGATTAAACAAGTATTTCCTAGAATTCAGCCGGACAATTAAATTCAACTAACTGTTGTGTTTTAGGATGATAAAAACTTAAACGCTCGGCATGTAAGCATAGACGCGGACTAAGCTGTTGCTGCTCTGGCGTTGCATACAAGGTATCGCCAATAATCGGATGCCCGAGATATTGCATATGTACACGGAGCTGATGTGAACGACCGGTAATCGGAGTCAGTTTCACCCGAGTCACAGCTTGCCTCTGAATTTCAAAATGTTCGATGGCCTGCCATTCTGTAATTGCCGGCTTATTATGATTCGGTTCAGCAATATGCAGTGGTGGACGGCTTGGATCGTAAATGACAGGCACATCAACTGTACCCTTGCCTTCTAATGTTCCAGCCACGATGGCTTGATAGGTTTTATCGGTTTGGCGTTCCTGGAACTGGCGGGAGATGGATTTTTGCCCTTCACGGCTTAAGGCAAATACTAAAATACCGGAAGTGTCTCGATCCAGGCGATGGATCAGCAAAGTTTTAGGTTCTAATTTGATGAGGCGATTGATCAGGCAATCTTGTAAATCTTCTGTTTTACCGGGCACTGTGAGTAAGCCTGCAGGCTTATGGATGACCATAAAATCTTCATCACGATGTATCAGATATTCGGTTAGAAAATTACTCAAAGTTCAATCCCACGCTGATCGCGAAAAACAAGGCGGCCATAATAGAAAGCTTGAGTGATAATTACAATGCGCATTTATGTAAATGGCGATGAAATTTCCGATTATTTTAAGAAAATTACCCAATTAGCGATTATCGACGTGCAGATTGCATTACAAAGCTCACTAAATCATGTAATGACGGGTGTTCCAGCACATCTTCATAACGCAGATCAGCACCATGCGCACGCCATGTGCCAACCAGACTGACTACTGCTACAGAGTCCAGTCCATACTGCTTTAAATCAGCATAAGGATCAATTTCCAGCGCATCTATATTCAGCTGTTCAGCTACTGCTAACATGATGCCTTTGGTTGACAATACATATTCTGACGGCGCACTTAAGTTCCACAATCGGGTCAGACTATAGCTGTTCATATGATGCAAACCTTGTGCCACTACATTCTCAATCCACTGGATATGCTGTTCCTGACTAGGCATCAAAATTGCATCATTAATTATGCAAATTTGGTCTGTCACACTTTGCAGATGTGGCAGGATCTGTTTCAGCATCGGTGTGATTTGTCCGGCAAAAATCAGTTGAGGATGAGTTGAAGCATATTCTCCAAGTTGCTGCATGCCTTGAATCAGGTCATCGCCATATAGGTCGACAATGGGAATATCCAGTGCTTTAGCTTTATTGCTGATCTGAATCAGATTATTCATCAGCTCAGACTCTTGAATCCCGGCCTGCATTCTTAAATTATGCAGCCTAACCAAGACCAAAACTGAATCTGCAGCAGCAAGCTGCCATTTGGCTTGAGATGGAGCAATTTGAATTTTTCTGGGCATTGTATAGAGCATGGGAGTTTTATCTATTTAGCTTATTACCCGAATCGCGGATAAAAAATTGACTTGAAAAATAAGAGGACTAGAGCCATCAGTTGAGTTACCACACAAAACTTAAAACTCTAGTCCCGATGTTTAATAGTACCGAATTATTTTGCGTAATTGAT
>NZ_JBHDVN010000088.1:0-5745 GCF_046635365.1 Acinetobacter sp. NIOH-H-8 | reverse complement strand
AATCTGGATTGCGATGATCGCCTATTTATTGGTGAGTTTCGCTCAACATTTAGGAAAAACAGGTTGGACAGTTCAACGTTTACTCAGAATAATTCAAGTGAATTTGTTTGAAAGAAGAACTTTAAAAACTTTATTTTCATCCGATAAAATACCCATAAAACAAGAGGAAGCTCAAATGAGCTTCCTCTTGTGAAAAATTGTGGGACAGCAATGGCCGAAGCACTCTTTTTTCACCGAGGAGGATAAAACTTATCCTGCAATAATTTTGATAATGTTATGGCTCATCACATTGGTGAGGATATAGTCACCATTTACTTTGATCCATTGCTGGTTTTTACCAGGTTTGCTGAGTCTTTTGTATTTGCTGGGATCTACCTTGTAAACTTTGCTCTGGAACTGAGCCGGTACTTTTTGACCTACACGCCAATCGCGTGAAGGATCTACTTTTTTATACACCTGTTTATGCTGTTGAGCGTGTGCAGGGGATTTATGCTGCGCATGCTGCTGAACATGCGTTTTTTGTGGCTGATGGTGTTGCGAGTGATGCTCTGGAGCTGCAGCAAAAGCTGAAGTCGCCATAAGTGCACTAGATAATGAAAATACGACTGCTTTTACTAAGTCTTTCATGTTTTGAACCTATCGTTATCTCTCTTGGGATAACTGCATATTAGGCTCAACTCATTGATAAATATGGAATGAAGTGTTGTAGAAAAATAAAAATTAAGCGTAAATCATGGAGATTTTAGAGCTACGTAAATATGGTTATAAGTATTTGATTTTTATTTAAATAATAAGTATCTATTATTGAAATAGATACTTACATTACTGTTACAAATTATTTAGCCAATTCTGCATTGATCGCATCTCGCAAGCGAGCATCATCTGCTGGAATATTTGGTGCAAAACGCGCGACCACTTCGCCTTGCTTGTTGACCAGGAATTTTTTAAAGTTCCACAGCACTTCTGGTAATTCATTTGGCGTATTACCAAAACTTTTCAGGCGCTCTGCAAAATCTTCGCCGCCTGTACGTTGTGGCTGAGCTTCGGTCAGATAATGGTAAAGAGGGTGTTGATCTTCACCTACGACAGAGATCTTGGAGAATAGCGGGAAATCCACATTGTAGTTCAGACTGCAGAACTGCTGGATTTCCTCGTCTGTGCCCGGTTCCTGACCTTTAAAGTTATTCGCAGGAAAAGCTAGAATTTCCAGTCCTTCGGTTTTCTTCTCATTATAAAGTTTTTGCAGTCCTTCATATTGTGGAGTTAAACCACATTTTGATGCGACATTCACAATCAGCAGGCCTTTGTCCTGATAATCGGACAAAGTCGTATTTTCTCCTGTGACGGTTTTACCGGAATCTCATAAATGGACTGACTCATATTGTTTTACTCGAATTGTTATAGAAATAGGCTCATGTTTTATCGGGTCTGGGCGGTTTCAGCAAACATAATTTTTAGATAAGTTTGTGAAAAAAATATGAAATTCAATGTTCATGCCCATGAGCCAGGTCGGCTAAACTTGTCATCAGTTGCAACCGACCTATTTAAAAAGACTTATTTAGCAAGCTCGGCATTGATTGCATCCAGCAGGCGTGGATCATCTGCCGTGATATCCGGTGCAAAACGTGCAACGACTTCCCCCTGTTTGTTGACCAGGAATTTTTCAAAGTTCCAGAGAACTTCAGGCGGTTCATTTGGAGTCAGGCCGTAATCGACCAGATCTTTCCACCATGGACCTTCACCGATACGTTCTGGCACAGCCTGAGTCAAAGTGGCATACAAAGGATGTTTAGTTTCATCCACGACCGGAATTTTGGCAAACAGCGGGAAATCCACCTGATAGTTCAGGGAACAGAATTCCTGAATTTCCCTTTCACTTCCAGGTTCCTGTTCCAGAAAATCATTAGAAGGAAAACCTAAGATTTCCAGTCCTTCGGCTTTTTTATCATCATAGAGTTTTTGCAAGCCTTCGTATTGTGGAGTGAGGCCACATTTTGATGCCACATTTACCAGCAGCAAGACTTTGCCTTGATACTGGTTCAGCATCGTGTCCGTTCCTTGAATCGTTTTTACCGGAATGTCATACACAGAAGTGCTCATCAGATTTCCTTTTTATTAAATGAATGAGGGCTATTTGTTTTAACGGGTATTTAAATACAGTACAAGTCGGAATCAGTGAAATGCTTACCTGCCAGCTACAAATAGCATTAATTTTAGTTGAAAAATCAATTATGCTTAGGCACTTGCCAAGAGCGCATAGATTAACAATAGATAGAGACAGGGATGAAGTTATGACGCAGCAGCAAAAAACAATGTGGTGGGCCATGCTGCTTCCATTGACTGCGGTACTGATCTGGTCACTGAATATTGTCGTGACCCGCTATGTGACCGACTTTATCTCGCCGGTGAGCATCAGTTTTTATCGCTGGTTTTTTGCCTTTCTGATTCTAACCCCGTTTATTTTGCCGCGGGTGATTCGTGAGCGTGCCCTGATTGTGCCGCATCTGAAACAGCTGGCAGTGCTGAGTGCCTTTGGTCTGGTGCTGTATCAGGGACTGGCTTATACCGCTGCACATTACACCACCGCCACCAATATGGGCATTATTAATGCCTTTATTCCGATTTTTACCATTTTTGTGTCGATGCTGATTCTGCGCGATATTCCGAATCGCTACGCCATTATTGGCAGTCTGTTGTCCTTTGCCGGGCTGATCTATGTGATGGGGCAGGGCAATCCTTGGGGCCTGCTGCATGCCGGCGGCCAATGGGGCGATCTGCTGATGATTATCGCCGTGTTTTTCTATGCCTTTTATGGGGTTTTTCTGAAAAAATGGCAGCTGCAGATTCCGTTAATGCTGAGCCTGTATGTGCAGATTCTGTTTGCGCTGCTGTATCACCTGCCGTTTGTGGCCTGGTTGGGTCTTGATGCCATCAATATGACCAATGCCGGCAGCGTTATCTACGCCAGTATTTTCCCTTCATTAATTGCCCCTTTGGTGTGGATGATGGCGATTCAGCGTCTGGGACCGACCCGCACCAGTATCTTTATGAACCTGATGCCGGTGTTTACCGCTTTAATTGCCTTTGTCTGGTTAAAAGAGGCCTGGACCATTTATCACAGTATTGGTGGGGCGATTATTCTGTTCGGAATTGTGCTGGCCCAGAAAAAAACTGTGGCGCCAGTGCTCCTGAAAGCCAAATAGTTGCCCAAAAAACGAACAAACAAACTTAATTTTTTGCTTGAATGATCTCGTGAATAAAGGCAAATAGACTTTAGTCGAGAAGAGTAGCTTTTAGCTTCTTTAAAAAGCACTTTAAAAAGAGCAAGATAATTTGAATTTTTTTCAAATAATGATTAATTAATCATAGGTTTAAGCTGTTTTTTAAGAGCTAAAATATATTTGTTTTTTTTAAACTGTTCGCCCATAATACGCTCCATCGCAGATCAGCGACTGTTGCTGAAATGCCCAGAGATTTCGATACCCTCTGGATGTGATAATACACATCCTTTTTTATGCTCAACCATCCCTATATGGTTGAGCTTTTTTTTGTCTTAAAACTTTAGTCGGCTTGAAAAGAAAAATGACTGAGCAAAGGCTCAGTCACGAATAATTTCACCTGTTACAGCATCAATAATCCGGCTTGGTTTCTGGCTCAGTCCCAGATCACCATTCAGATAATTCAGGTCCTGACCAAAATAACGCATGGCATCTTGCAGGGAACGTGCAGGTTCTAAGCCGGCAGGATTGGCACTGGTTGAAACAATAAAACCGCCAAAAGCCTGACACAAGGCTACACAAAGAGGATGAGTGGTCACGCGCACTGCCACTTTAGGGTGTTTGCCTTTAATCCAGCCTGGAATATCGTCATTGGCAGGGAGTAACCAGGTGGTTGCCCGGTCTGTAGGTCGATCATTACTCCAAGACTCAATTACTTTTTCACGCATTTCTTCACTTAAATCCTGAAGTAAATGTTCCACTTGTGAAATATGAGCTGCGAGTAAAATCACGCCTTTTTCAATCGGGCGCTGTTTTAAGGTTAAAATCTGGTGAAATGCCTGTTCATTGTAGGGGTCGCAACCTAAGCCCCAAACAGCCTCTGTAGGGTATGCCAAGACCTGTCCAGCTTTGAGACATTCAGCTGCTTCGGCAACAGAGGTGGTGATCATGTGTATACCTTATCAAAACAAGAAGTGTCTATTGTGAACCTTATTTATGTGGACGACAACGTAGATACATACCAGCTTGCTGGGTACAAAAGCCAAGTAGCTCCAGTTCCATCAATTGACTGGTCAGAGAAGACACATACTGTTGCAGATGATGACTGAGATGATCCAGATCCTGTCCGACCCAGTCCAGCTGGTTATAAAGTCTGAGCAGATGAGGCGGTATGTGTGCAGGAAGTTCATCCGCCATGTCATGTTGTACTTCATTTTGTAAGGCTTGCCATTGAGTCGCCAGAGCCAGTTCTTCAATCACCTGTTGCGGGTGATCAATCAGAATCGCGCCTTCACGAATCAGCTGATGGCAACCCTTATGATATTCACTATAAATATGTCCCGGAATGGCAAATACAGTCTTGCCTTGTTCGGCAGCTAGTTTGGCCGTAATCAGAGAGCCGCTTTTTAAGGTCGCTTCAGCCACAATGACCCCGAGACTTAAACCGCTGACAATCCTGTTACGCCGTGGAAAGTGATGTTGCAACGGTGGGGTTTCTGGTAGAAACTCGGTAATGACGGCACCACCATGCGCAATAATCTCCTGGCGTAATTGTGCATGTTGAGAAGGGTAGGTCTGATCCAGTCCGGTTCCCATCACCGCAATGGTTCCCTGATGTTTTAATCCTGCCCGATGAGCAGCTTCATCTATGCCTTGTGCTAATCCACTATTAATATAGAAACCCTGTTCACTCAAATAAAAGGAAAAATCATAAGCTACTTGCCGGCCATGAGGACTCGGCTTGCGACTTCCCACAACTGCAATTTGGGCTTGTAGCAGGGTATCCGGCTGACCTTGGCCAAAAATAATCGGTGGTTTGTCTACATAGTGGCTGAGTTGCTGCGGATAGTGCAGATCATGGTAGAGTAGAACAAAATCACTATCTCGCTGAACTTTTTCCAGACAGCGCTGAAATTTCTGTTGTGATTCTGGAAGAGAGAAGTCTTTTAAGCGTTGGACATGATTGGCATGAATGCCAAGCGCCTGCCAGGTAGGCACCTGATCAGGCTGTATGGCTGTGGTTAGACTTGAATAATGCTGACTGATTTTATAGAAGCTCGAAAGAGAATGCTGAACCAGATACCATAACGTCAGTGTTTCCAGTTGCACGCGTGATAAAGAGTTCAGCATATCGAGACCTATATGTGTGTCTTCTTATTCTTTCAGTTGTAAAGTTGGATCAATCTATTATTCATCTAACAATGGCGCTTGAATATTGGCACCCACCTTGATAGGTAACTCACTTTCCAGCACATAAGCATAGCTGAGCTGATCAAAAGTTTTAAAGACCATCACATTGCCAATGCGCTCACCTGGAAGCTGTACGCGCTCTTTGGTTTTCGGATCAGTCACCACTTCACCTTTCTGGTTTACGCTAAAGACATGACCAGTCTGAACCGCTATTTAAAACCTACTCAAACCTACTTATGTGGATTTGATGTTTAATTCCTACTTCACCATCAAGAACCAAAAGCATCTGCTTTTGGAATTACCCCAACTCCATAGGCTGTCACGGTGTAACTCACCG
>NZ_JBHDVN010000087.1:0-6194 GCF_046635365.1 Acinetobacter sp. NIOH-H-8 | reverse complement strand
TACTTCATGTACAACCATCATTTTAAAGGCGAAGCTATAATCACGTTGTGTGCGTTTAACTCGTTGTTCTTGTGCATGTTCCATAAAATAAGTCTCTTAAGGTGTAAACTTATTTCAGGACGGGACAATTCTCAAAAAAATAAGGGCTGATTACTCAGCCCTTATTCTTAACTCAAATTAATTTAATTATCAACAAATTAAGCTAATTGAGCAGCAGCAATTTTCTTAGTATCGATGTCTTTAGCAGCATCTGTATACTCGCTCATCTTGTCGAAGTTCAAGTATTGGTAGATGTCAGCAGACATACTGTCGATTTGAGCGGCGTACTGTTGGTATTCTTCTGGAGAAGGTAATTTACCCAATACAGCAGCAACAGAAGCAAGCTCAGCAGATGCCAGGTAAACGTTCGCACCTTGACCTAGACGGTTCGGGAAGTTACGAGTAGAAGTCGATACACAAGTAGTGTTCGGAGCTACACGTGCTTGGTTACCCATACATAATGAACAGCCTGGCATTTCTGTACGAGCGCCCGCTTTACCATAAGTATTGTAGAAACCTTCTTCCATCAATTGGTGTTCGTCCATACGAGTTGGAGGAGCCAACCATAGACGAGTAGATAAAGAACCACCAGGTACTTTGTCTAGAAGTTTACCAGCTGCACGGAAGTGACCGATGTTAGTCATACAAGAACCGATGAATACTTCATCAATTTTTACGCCTTGAACGTCAGAAAGAAGTTTCGCATCATCTGGGTCGTTCGGGCAGCAAAGAACTGGTTCTGTAATTGTAGAAAGGTCGATTTCATACACTTTAGTGTATTCAGCATCAGCATCAGCTTTAAGAAGTGATGGGTTAGCCAACCATTTTTCCATGTTCTCAACACGGCGCGCCATAGTACGAGCATCGCCATAGCCTTGTGAAATCATCCACTTCAGCATAGTGATGTTAGAACGTAGGTATTCAGCAACTTTCTCTTCAGAAAGAGTGATCGCACAACCAGCAGCAGAACGTTCAGCAGAAGCATCAGAAAGTTCGAATGCTTGCTCAACAGTCAGGTCAGTTTCCATTTCTGTCAGGTCGATCTCAAGGATACGGCCAGAGAAAATGTTTTTCTTACCTTTCTTCTCTACAGTCAGATCACCTTCTTGGATCGCTACATAAGGAATCGCATGAACTAGGTCACGTAGAGTGATACCAGGCTGCATTTTACCTTTGAACTTCACAAGAACAGACTCTGGCATATCAAGTGGCATAACACCAGTTGCTGCAGCGAATGCTACAAGACCAGAACCTGCTGGGAATGAAATACCGATTGGGAAACGAGTATGTGAGTCACCGCCAGTACCAACAGTATCTGGAAGAAGCATACGGTTTAACCAAGAGTGGATAATACCGTCACCTGGACGTAGAGAAACACCACCACGGTTCATGATGAAATCAGGAAGCGTGTGTTGCATTTGAACGTCAACTGGTTTTGGATACGCAGCTGTGTGACAGAAAGATTGCATTACCAAGTCAGCAGAGAAGCCTAGGCAAGCCAAGTCTTTCAGTTCGTCACGAGTCATAGGACCAGTTGTATCTTGAGAACCAACAGTGGTCATACGTGGTTCACAGTAAGTACCTGGACGGATACCTTGACCTTCAGGAAGACCACAAGCGCGACCAACCATCTTCTGAGCAAGGGTGAAGCCTTTGCCAGTGTCAGCAGGTTGTACTGGAGTACGGAACAGAGTTGAAGGCTCAAGACCAAGCTCTTCACGTGCTTTAGTTGTCAAACCACGACCAATGATCAGGTTAATACGACCACCCGCACGAACTTCGTCTAAAAGTACTGGAGTTTTAAGGTCAGCTTCAGCGATTTGAGCGCCGTCTTTGAACGCAGTTACTTTAGCAGCAGCCTTGTCGATTTTAAGAGTGATTTCATCACCCATGTTCATGTTTGCTACGTCGATTTCAACTGGTAACGCACCAGCGTCTTCCATAGTGTTGAAGAAAATCGGAGCAATTTTAGAACCTAAGCAATAACCGCCTTCTTTCTTGTTAGGAATGTGAGCGATTTCGTCACCGAAGAACCAAAGTACAGAGTTAGTTGCAGATTTACGAGAAGAACCTGTACCAACAACGTCACCTACGTAAGCAACTTTGTTGCCTTTCGCGATGAGATCTTTAATTTGGTTTAATGGACCAACTTCACCAGGAACTTCTGGGTTGATGCCATCACGTTCGTTTTTCAGCATTGCATTTGCGTGCAATGGAATGTCTGGACGGCTCCAAGCGTCTTGTGCTGGAGACAAGTCATCAGTGTTAGTTTCGCCAGTTACTTTGAAAACTGTCAGTTTGATTTCTTCTGGAACGTCTGCACGGTTTGTGAACCATTCAGCGTCAGCCCATGATTGAAGAACAGCTTTTGCATTTGCATTACCTGCACGTGCTTTATCAGCTACGTCATGGAACGCATCAAATACAAGAAGCGTTTTTTTCAAAGCTTCAGCAGCAAGACCACCAAGCTCTGCGTCTTCTAGAAGTTCAACTAAAGGAGCAACGTTATAACCACCAAGCATAGTGCCCAGTAAGTAAACCGCACGTTCTTTAGAAACTAGTGGAGAAGTCGCTTCGCCTTTTGCCAATGCAGCTAAGAACGCAGCTTTTACGTATGCAGCTTGGTCAACACCCGCTGGAACACGGTTTTCAAGCAAGTCAACTAAGTATGCTTCTTCACCAGCTGGGGGATTTTTTAATAATTCAACTAATGCAGCAGTTTGAGCATCATCAAGTGGCTTCGGTGGGACTCCGAGTGCGGCACGTTCTTCAACGTGTTGGCGGTAAGCTTCTAGCACGGTGTTATTCCTCTTTTTTAAAAAATTACCTGTGAATTCCTGCTTTATAAAAGCTTCACAAATAATATGGACTCTAAAATTTTACTAAAATTCCAGTTAAAAGTTAATGCAAGTACAGTGTTTCTTTGTGATGCTCATTATTTTATAACTAAATGATGCTTATAAAGATCATTCAATAATCAAATCATCATCGCCTTGCATAATTTAAGTACAGATATGGCAACTTTTAACTAAATTCGACGCATAAAAAAGGCAACATCGATGTTGCCTGATTTACTTAGAAAAAGATACTCCACCTTAGTGGACTGTCGTCGAGTTCAAATATTGCTGAAAAGCGTCCCGACAACCCTCAAATTTTAATTCGCATTGATCTTCATAGGTCTGACTATGGTTATTGCTGGCAAAGGAAATCTCGACCAGACAGCGTTTTTTGTCCTGCTCCAAGATCTGCTTAATCACGACCTTGTCTCCTACACTCAGGACATAGCGTCCGCTACCGATAATCGCCAATCCTTTTTCATCTTCTAACAGCAGATCTGAGTGATATAAATACTTCACGACGTCCATATTATTGTTCTCCTCAAGGCTTTGGAGTTAAATTCATTATTCAATATAAAGATAAGCATTTCTATATTTTAGATTTAGCAATTGTCACAAATTATATTTAATATTGCTTAGGCTATTTTTATTATTAGAAGAATTTTCTTATATCTATAAACCACTATTTATTTTGAATGATGATTTCTTAGTTTGTTTTATTTAAATATAAAAAAACCGTTCCTTAGAACGGTTTGTAATCTGGCATTTTATCATGCGGTGTGGCGATACATTTTTCGGTAAATTCAGCGCGGACTTTCTCACGGGCTGCATCTACATCGGTCTTAATTTCCTGTTCCGGAAGTGCATAGACTTCATCGATAATATTCAGGATAAAACCGCGAGTAATGTCATCATCGATCTTGTTGGCATGCTCAACAGCCTTTTCTTTCTCGATCGCATTCTGACGATCCAGCATAATGGTTCGTGCAGCATTCCCCACACTACGACAATAGCCATGCCACTGCTCTTCAGGGGTTAAAGGTTTTTTCTCTGCACAGCCGACCAGAGCAACCATCAGCGATAAAGCAAATAACTTTTTCATGAATTTCTCCTTCCGAGAGGCACTATAAGAGATCAGCACAGATTTGTCATTTAAAATGAAATTTCTACCTATTCTTATTGATACTGCCTGCTCGAAAGTAGCATTTCATATCTTAACCACAGCTGGCCTGAACTACTTTCTTAGTGGCTGGATCTACAGTGACCGTCACGCGCTCTTCACGATAATCCATAGTGACAGGCTGGCCAGGTGCAACCATGCGTACCATTTGAGCTTTGGTTTTCTCTTTGATTTTTGCTTCAGTTAAATTGGATTGGCCAACCAGTGCAGCTGCCTGATCAGCGATACATTTAGGCTGGTTTGCTCGGAAATATTCCCATTCTTCGACCACTTGCCCATTTTTTATATGACAATAGCCCACTTGCCCATTAGTTTCATTACGGATTTCCAGCTTTCCACCCTGATTGATACAATAGGCACTCGCTGGATTGGCTGTTCCTAATGACGCAGAGTTTGAATCAGGCGACTGGGTTGTACTACAACCAGCAAGGAGGATGGATGCAAATAATCCGGACAAACCAGATAAAATTATTTTTTTCATGAGCGGTATTCTTCTAAAGGAATTCGCCTTTAATGTAGCATATTCCATTTATAGCGTCAGATCTGAAAAGGCTTGAGTGTTTGTAATTCTGTAAAAAGCGGCAGGATCATTTTTTAATATCATTAGGTTTAACCCCATTTAAGTTCTCACTATTTCCTATGATTTATATCAATCAATAATTAGCTTTTAAAAGTAATCTCTTTCTTAAACTAACTAAAATTTAGATTTAGTTAAATATTGGAATGGCTTTAAGATGACAATGTCATTACATTATTATACAAATTGTTTATCACCCTTCATCAACCAAGCATTACTCTAATATTTTGTTTTTAGATCATTAAATTAATTATTTCCCAGTTTCTTTGTCCTAACCTTTTTTATGCACGAAGCTTGATGTTTGTACTAGCGGCCATATTGATTTAATATTTGATTGAATTTTAAACTTTATCTCGGCATGCAAGACGATCTCCAGCTTTCTTTAAAAGAATACCTTTCTACGGTTCAGGAAGTGGTTAAAATCACTTTCGATACACCGGTGTGGGTCAAAGCTGAGATTCGAAATTTAAATATCAAAGCTGGCCATTACTATCTGGAACTGGCAGAAAAAGATCCTGACAATGATCAGGTCATTGCCAGTTGCCGGGCCACCATCTGGAAATTTGCTGCACAGAAAATTGTGACGCAATTTGAACGTGAAAGTGGTATTGAGCTAAGCCGGGACCTTAAGGTTTTAATCAAAGTCAAAGCCAGCTTTGATCCGCAATATGGGTTTTCCCTAAATATTACAGAGATTGATTCTGGATATACCTTGGGTGATATAGCCCGACGTTATCAGCAGATTGTAGAGAGACTGACAACCGAAGGTCTGATTGATCGCAATAAAAATCTGCCTACACCTTTTGACCTCAACCGGATTCTGGTGATTGCTCCAGAAAAGGCTGCAGGTCTGGGCGATTTCAAGAAAGATGCTGATGCTTTACAAAAAGCTCAGGTATGCGAATTTATCTATCACAGTGCGACCTTTCAGGGAAATACGGCAGCGCAAAGCATCATGCAAAGCTTGGCACAAGCTTTAAAGCAGTGGGCACAAACTTATCATAACGCGCCTGACCTGATCGTAATCATTCGTGGCGGTGGTGCAGTCAATGATCTGGCTTATTTAAATGACTATGCATTGGCTGCCCTGCTCTGCAAACGTTCAGTTCCCGTCTGGGTTGGTATTGGTCATGAAAAAGACAGGACGATTCTGGATGAAATTGCTCATCGTTCTTTCGACACACCAAGTAAAGTGATTGCTGGAATTCGCAATCATGTCGTCGAGCTGACGCAAGAAGTTATAAATAACCTGCAAAGTATCCAGAGACTTTCTCAACAGCAAATTCAAGCTTATCAAAGCCAGAATGAGCAATATCTAAAGCTAATCCAAAATTTGGCCAATCACCAGATTATGAATGCCTTGCAACGTTTAGAGCAGCTCAAGTCCAACACCTCTAACCTTGCCCAGCAACAGACCCAACTGATTAACCAGCAGCTATAGCTAAATACTAAATAAATCATTACAGTAATCTTTAAACAATTTATCAATATCTTTAACTCTAAATTTATTGCGAATCATTTTTACTCGTGACCACATTTTTTCTATAGGATTTAAGTCCGG
>NZ_JBHDVN010000086.1:0-6588 GCF_046635365.1 Acinetobacter sp. NIOH-H-8 | reverse complement strand
ACAGTTACCACAGTTACCACAGTTACCACAGTTACCACAGTTACCACAGTTACCACAGTTACCACAGTTACCACAGTTACCACAGTTACCACAGTTACCACAGTTACCACAGTTACCACAGTTACCACAGTTACCAGAAGTTAGATGAAGGTGACAATACTCACATGGGAATAAATCATAGAAGTTGATAGTTGAATAGAAGTGATAGAAAGTAAGTTTGTCTCAATAAATACATATGTAAAAGTTCATAAGACCTTTAGGTGGTCAATGTAAGTAAGTTAATTAAATTTACAGGAAGATCTTTCATAGGTATAAAAGCAGAGCAACCATTAAATTAGTTATAAGGAGGGGAGCCCTCCTTATTGTTTTTAGAACGTTTTACGATTTTTCTCATTTACATCCTTTTGTCTGCACTTCTCTTTTAAGGCTGTATCCTTTATTTCTTCGTCCATGAAATACAATCCACATTCCTGATCAGCTATCCAGAAATTTGCATCCCAAAACTTATATTCATCAAATTCACCGTGAATTTGAGGGCCGTATTTTTCATTTTTATCTGTTTTTGATCTAAACCCAAACATTGTTAAATGAACTTGGTTTCTCACGGAAGATGGAAAAATCGTTTCTGCTGCCCGTATCATATTGAAAAAGTTACCCGAGGTCTTTTCTGTAAATGATTTAACAGAGGTGAGATATGTATCAATCCAGATCAGTAAACTACCCCGTGGTACTGTATCATATACATTGGATTCTGCTATTTCACGGTACGGGTTTAGTGATAATCCATAAAAGTGTAGATTTTTATCCTGTTTTAGGAATGGAACAACATTACTTTCAACATCTTTAAGTGATGCCGCAGCAGCCATATAAACAATATTCTTATAGTTCAGGGTTGGCTTCCTGATCAGGATATTATTTGCCACCATAGTTCCCATACTATGCCCAATCAGCGTGATTTCCGGTGTTGAAGGTGAACTGTCTACCTGATCTAGGAATTTATGTAATGCTGTTTTTGAATTTTCATTTTTAGCAAATGCCGAATCTTTAGAAATTAAAAGCTCTGTCCGGCGTGAAAGTGAATTCCACGTTCCCCGACCAAAACCGTCTACAAATGGCGCAGTGCCAAACTTGACTGGATTGGCGTAACCCACAATGTCTTTGTAAGTTAGTCCTCTAACGTGACCAGAAGCATTCACATTGAATTCTTTGGCTGCGAAAAGGCGATCTAAAGCATCGCCATAAGCTTTTTCTTCACCTGTTTGTCTACGAATCGGTAGAGTGAATTGAGTCATGCCAGCATCTATAGTAGCTCTAGGGGCATTCGCTACACTACGAGCTACATCATCAACTAGGATGAAAGGCGAAGTTAACGGCCCAACAATTTTTCGTCTTTCCCCTCCACGGACAAAGAACAGATGATCAAGATAATTGGTAAAAGGGCCAGCTTGCCATCCGATCACCAGGATGTAACTGTCTTTGTCCTGATCATAGTATTTGAGAATCTGGTTGGCTTTTTTTGTCGCATTCTGGTAGGTATTCAGGCCACCATGAATAAAGATTGTGAGTTTATTCGTTGAAGAATTTTCAAAGGTTTTTAAAATCTCATTTACATAATCATCTTCGTTTTTAATTACCTTTTTAGTATAGGGGTCAATTAAATCACCGTTCTTATCAATATAAATGAGATGCTGTTTTAATTCATTTTTGCTGGCCATTGTTTTCGGTGTTTTTGCTTTGTTCTGTAATGGCGTTAAAGAACATGCTCCTAAAAATAATGATATCGATACAAGTATAATATTTCTCATTTTCATATTATTATTTCCTTTATGGATGTTCATTATTAAATTTATATAGTGTTGATCTTTTGTTGAATTTATTTTTTTAATCAATAGTTAAATAATATTATCCTAAATTATTAAGTAATTTTTGAATAATCATATTCCTCCCCAGTTTCTTTAAAAAGTATAATTATTAATATATATTTTAAATTTATTGAGAATAAACATACCACTACTTTGCTTCAGCTATGAAGATTTTGTAGAAGGTATCCGTGCCGAGACAGATGATCAGGGTAAGCTTAACTATAATGTAGAGCCTGGTGTATTCAAGATTGTGTGTGAGCGTGCAAAAGAAAATAAGAAAGTAATGCAAGATTTAGGTGTGAGACCAAATGCTGTTGTATGGAAGCTCTCAATGGGTGATTTATCAACACGTCAATACTGCTTTGAACATGGACAAATGCGTGTAGGTTGGGGGCAAACTGGTAATTTGCTAGATGAGAAAACCAAATATAGTGAAGGCTACAAACAATTCAGTTCTACAGACCACCATACATTGGAGCAGTTTGTAAGCGGTGTTGAAATTGGGGATGTTGTTTTATGTTTAAAGAGTACAAATGAAATATGTGGAGTGGCCGTAGTCACAGATGATTATTTTTTTGATGAGAATCATCCCGAGGCTGTCAGAGAGGATTATTTGCATTGCCGTAATGTAAATTGGATTCTTAAAGATATTACATTCAATATCCGTTCTTTGAATGGTGGCGTGGGCTTAACTCTAAAAACAATGTATCGATTATGGCGTTTTACATGGACTGATCTATTGCAGGAATTAAATAAGGCAGGCTACTTATTGGATAAAGGTAAGGACGCTAAGCAAGATCCTTATGTTTTGATTATCGATGAAATCAACCGTGGCAATATCTCTCGTATCTTTGGTGAATTAATTACGCTCATTGAAGATTCTAAACGACAAGATGCAGATGAAGCATTGTCAGTAATACTACCTTATTCCAAAAAAGAGTTTTCTGTCCCAGATAATGTCTACATTATTGGCACAATGAACTCATCAGACCGTTCGCTAACTGATCTCGATATTGCCTTGCGCCGTCGTTTTACCTTTATTGAAATGCCACCAAAACCGGAACTTTTAAATGAAGTGTTCGTAGATGGAGTGAATATTGGAAGATTGTTAAATGTGATCAATCAGCGAATAGAAGTTCTTTTGGATCGTGATCATTGTATTGGCCATGCTAACTTTATGAGTCTAAAGAAACAGCCAACGTTAGAGCATTTAACATCGATTTTTAAACAAAAAATCATTCCACAACTGCAAGAATACTTCTTTGATGATTGGTCGAGGATCAATATGGTGCTCAACGCAAATGGCATGCTTCAACCAAAAGCAATAGTGCGTTCGACCTTGTTTCCGAACGTTAATGCCGAATCTGATAGTTTTATTGAGGAGCAGCAAACGTGGGAGCTAGTAGAATCTGCATTTGATTCAATTGAAAGTTTTGCCATGATTATCAAGCATTAATCGGAGAGATTTATGCCTGATTTTATCGTTCGAGAATATGCCTTCATCAGTGCTGCTTATGAAGGTTGTCCTGAATCAAATCTGGATCATGCCTATATCACTCAATCTGCATTTGAGCATCTATGTGAACTGTCAGCATCATTTTCCAGGCATGGTACAAAAGTTTTCGAGCTGGCAGGTCGCAGGAAGTTGAAGCTTGATCAATACGTAGGTGTTATTGAAACACCGTGTGGTACTCGTATTGAAATTCTTCCCAAGCATATTGAGCTGAACGGCGTGGATGATCAGGAGATAATTCAGCAGGAACGTAAACTGCTTCAGAAAATGCTCAGTGTATCCTTGCACTTACCTTTTAGAGAGACGGGTGCCGCTAATCTAAATCGATTCAGGCAACCATTACATGAGTGGATTATTTCTCAGTTTCTATCCTCATTTGAACGTTTGGTTCAGCGTGGTTTACGTTTTGACTATAACCGAATACAAGAGGCACAAAAGTTTTTACGTGGGCAATTACAGCATGTGAAATACATGCGACAACCACCCACCAAGAAGCATATTTTTCCAATTGAGCATGATGTCTATGAAATCAATCGTCCTGAGAATCGTCTGATTCGTACAGCATTAGAAGTGGTCTGTAAAAAGACCAAAGATGCGAGTAATTGGAAGCTTGCTCAAGAACTACGTTTGATGACGAATGAAATTCCGCGTAGTCAAAAGATACAGCAAGACTTTAGACAATGGCAGTCAGGGCGCTTGCTTGCGCTCTATGCAGAGATTCAGCCATGGACTGAACTTATTCTTGGTGAGTATATGCCTGTGTCCACAAAGGGTGAATGGCGTGGTATGAGCTTATTGTTTCCAATGGAAAAGCTTTTTGAATACTACGTGGCTTATCATCTGCGCCGTAATTTACCTGATTGTAAGGTGAGTACACAGCATGCTACCGAGCATATCTGTGAACAACAAAAGAGCAAGATATTCAAACTCAAGCCAGATATTTTTATAGAGCGATCTAAGGCTAAAAGTATTGTAATGGATACCAAGTGGAAGCTGATTGATCAAAATGATCGTGGTGGACGTTATGGCTTAAAGGACAGTGATATTCAGCAGATGTTTGCTTATAGTCATTACTACTTGGATCATGAAAGTGAAGTGATCTTGGTTTACCCATATCGAGCTGATAAATTCACTCAACCATTAGATGATTTTGAGTTTAGGAAAACCAAAGGTGCAAGGCTGAGAGTGGTGCCTTTTAACCTTGATGAACCGAATAATTTTAAAATTTCTTGAATGTAGTTTGTATTGTTAAGTGCAAGATTTTGTACTTAACCTCCCAAAATTGCTTGTTGAGTGCAGATTTAAGTACTTAATGGGAACTTCATAGATATTTGGTGAATAAAGGTAAATGGCATATCTTTAAGGTAGCTTATTAATGCTTTAAACCTTAAATGAAATTTCATCATAGTGATAATCCAGCTTACATTGCCGAAGTACTTGGTCAGCGTTTAAAACGAGCACGGTTGAATCGAGACATGACACAAGTAGAAGTTGCAGACAGAGCTTGGGTTTCAAAAAAGACTGTGCTAAAAGCGGAGAAAGGAGATGTACGGCTAGCTGATCTGATTGCCATTTTACGGGCTTTGGAAATGCTTGATGAGCTCGATTCGTTTCTACCTGAGCCTCCTTTATCACCAATCCAACTTTTGAAGCTACGTAGTAAAATACGTCAACGTGCATCAGGTAAGAGCGAAAAATCTAAGAATGAAAGTCATCAATCTTTAGATTGGTAGTATTGATTCCATAAAGAATCAGGGCTCGAATACTGAAAACTAAGATATAAATACAAGACTGAGAAAGATTTTTTCTAATTGTGGTGGTGAATTAGCTCTGGTATTACTGTTTTTATTTCTACTTTAATAACTATAAGTTGTTGATTCTATTTACTGTAAAAGAATTCTACTTTAGATATTTTGTTTTGGGTGAGAAAGATTTTTTCCAATTGTGGTGGTGAATTAGCTCTGGTATTACTGTTTTTATTTCTACTTTAATAGCTATAAGTTGTTGATTTTATTTACTGTAAAAGAATTCTACTTTAGGTATTTGTTTTGGGTGAGAAAGATTTTTTCCAATTGTGGAGTCGAATTAACCTTGGTATTACCGTTTTGATTTCTACTTTAATAACTATAAGTTGTTGATTCTATTTACTGTAAAAGAATTCTACTTTAGATATTTTGTTTTGGTTGAGAAAGATTTTTTCCAATTGTGGAGTCGAATTAACCTTGGTATTACCGTTTTGATTTCTACTTTAATGACTATAGGTTATTGATTCTATTTACTGTAAAAGAATTCTACTTTAGGTATTTGTTTTGGGTGAGAAAGATTTTTTCCAATTGTGGAGTCGAATTAACCTTGGTATTACCGTTTTGATTTCTACTTTAATGACTATAAGTTATTGATTATATTCACTGTAAAAGAATTATACTTTAGGTATTTGTTTTGGGTGAGAAAGATTTTTTCCAATACCATCCATCTTATCTTGCCGAAGTACTTGGTCAGCGCTTTGAACGTGCCGGTTGAATAGGGATATAACACAGTAAAAGTTGCCGACCGAGCATGGGTTTCGCAAAGGACTGTTTTAAAAGTAGAGATGTGATATTTGACTGGCCATGACCTAATTGCTATTTCCGAGCTTTGGAAATGCTGAATTAAAATGATTCATTTTTGCCTTGGCCACCCTTATCTCTATTCAACCCCCAAAGTTGCTGGGAAAGATAAGGGAAAGCGCCTCAGGCAATAATAAAATTAAAACTAAGGAAACCAATTCTAAATCAGATTGGTAATATTAAAACCCAGATAAAGATTCAGGCATTAACAACTTAAAATTTCTTTTAATTTTATTAATATCATAATTGAAATTACCTTCATCAATGTTGTTTTGAATCCACACAAAAATGGCATCCATATTGTGATATCTTCTGCTAACACCTAAGTAATCACTAATACCAATCCCTGGTTGAATGTTGAGCTCCTTAATTAGTTGTTTACCTAAATCTTTGGCCTGTTGAGAGAGTATTAAAGAAGGATTAATCATATTATTAATTCCTATTTTTATAAGGTAATTTATATTAACCCGCTTAAAAGCATGGCAGAGTAAAACTTGAAGTGCGACATAAACCACCTAATTAATTTAAAGGGTTTATGGAGTATATAAAATTGTCATACCATCATCTTAACTTTGAAGATCGTACTGCATTAATGCTTGAGTCAAGA
>NZ_JBHDVN010000085.1:0-6800 GCF_046635365.1 Acinetobacter sp. NIOH-H-8 | reverse complement strand
TAATTCAAGTGAATTTGTTTGAAAGAAGAACTTTAAAAGCTTTATTTTCACCCGATAAAATACCCATAAAACAAGAGGAAGCTCATTTGAGCTTCCTCTTGTGAAAAATTGTGGGACAGCAATGACCCGAGGGTGCTTTTTTTCAGAACTATTCAAAACAGCTTTAAGCTCTCATTTTAAAATGGTTCAGTTCCTGATTCAGGGCAGCGATAATATCTGCGCGGCTAATAATTCCGACCAGACGCTGCTCGCTCACTACCGGGATATAGTTAAAAGAACGTTCCACAAAATAGGGCACCAGATCCTGAATCGGCTGCAATGGCTGCACTGTGACTACCTTGCGGGTCATAATATGTTTGACTTGATGTTCCCAGCTGCTGCGCACATCTGCAGCACGTTTAAACCATTCTACCACCTGATACATGGCCAGCGTTCCCACCAGCTTGCCTTCCGCATTAACCACCGGCAGGCTCATCAGGTTCATTTCTTTAAATTTATCCAGTGCATGCTGAATATTATCATTGGCATGCAGGGTCACCACGTCTTTAGTCATAATGTCCTGACAGGTAAACTGGTTGACCGCACGGGCATTGGCTCGGTCCTGCGCTTCCAGAATAATCTTTTGCAGGTCATATTCACTAATGTCCAGCAGCTCGGTTTGCTGATCTAGTACTTCCTGAATATCTTGCGGCTGAATAGTGACTTTCTGGGTCGGGGTCGGATCTTTGGAACGGGTATTCAATTGCGCCTGCTGCGGATAACGCTTGCCAATCATTCGATTAAAGACGATCGCAATTACCATCAATAAGATCGAATTCAGCAGCACCGGATAGAAAACGAAAGCATAGCCGAGTTCATGCACCGCATTGCCGCCGAGTACCGCCGTAATAGCCACAGCACCACTCGGTGGATGCAGGGAATCGGTGGTCATCATTAAAATGATTGCTAATGCCACCGCCAGACTAAAAGCTTCGGTCGGACTGGCAATAAACAAGGCACAGCTCACACCCACCACAGCCGCGATGGTATTACCTACCAGAATATTCCAGGGCTGCGCCAAGGGACTGGCCGGAACTGCAAACAGCAGCACCGAAGAAGCTCCCATCGGTGCGATATACCAGGCTTCAAAATCACCCAGAATCCATAAACTCAGTAATGATGATACCGTGAGACCCAGTAGTGCCCCAATACCGCAGAGTAAACGGTCCTTGAGTGGAAGAACTTTAAAATTCGGTTTTAAGGTATTGAGCCAGTCGAGATTGGAATGGAACACGGCGCGCCTGATTTTAATGTTTACAGATTTTGCGCATTATAAAACTAGTCGCTTTAAAGATGTATTTATTTTATATCTTTTAATTACATTTAAATGGATGCTGTTTAAAAAGCTAAGTCACACACCAGAGAAAAACCATCCATCTAGTCCTATTTTACTATTCAATCTCTCATAGGATTTTCAATAAGATCATTCATGTCAGGTGATTTTAGTCTCAGCTTCGCTATGAGAACCAGATTTAATCAGAGGTTCGATTTTGAGCAGCTCGACCTGACCATAATAGGTTGAAAATGCCACATCTCCGGCATCAACCCCAGTTCCAATACGGATGAGTTCATCTACCGGAGCTAAACGAGTCGGATCAAACTGTACCCATCCTCCTTCCAGATAGGCTTCAAAAATGGCATGAAAATCAGGTAAAAACTTTTCAATTTCCACATAACCGACCACCATGCGTGCCGGAATTCCTAAAGCACGACACAGCGCAATGCCTAAATGGGCAAAGTCACGGCATACACCTGCCCGGTGGACCAGCACATCTGTCGCAGTCGTAAACTGGTCAGAACAGCCAGAGACATAAGAAATATTGTTATAAATCCACTGTTCAATGGCTTTTACACGCGTATAGCCGGGCGTCATCCAGCCAAATGAGCGCTTCGCCATTTCTAATAATAAATCTGAATTGCAATAGCGGCTGGCCAGCAAATAAGGTAGTACCTCATCCGGCAGATCTGGGATTTTGACTTCATTCAGATTTTGCCTCAGATCAATCGGAATGCTCGGCTGACGGGTAACTGTCGCGCTATAGTTCAGTTCAAATGCCTCACAGGGTTCGAGTTGCAACCGGATATGACGGTTTTGATGCTGAGCATCCTGAAATTCATGCCACTTGACCGGCATATTCATAGTGAGCTGTTCTCCGAGAATATTCTGATCGGGATGATGGGCGACCTGAACCATAAAAATAAATTCGGTAGGTTGCACAATCTTGTATTTTAAATGGCACTGAATTTGGTAAGTGGTCATGAAGTTCCTTATTATTAGGCATTATTATATTGTGTGAAGATTAAACTAATTCTAAGACCGCAATCGTATGAGATCAGTTTAACTTTATCGCGCTTCAGTGAACAGGATGCTATACATCTGATTTATTCCTGATTTTTGGATCTCATCCCATTGCTATTCCAGCATAAAATTGCAGCAAAGCCGCGCAAAATCTGGCATGAATGAAGACCATTTTAATTTTTTCCAAAATATTTTCAGCGTATTAACCCTTTGCCACTCCCCTGTAAAATCCTTATAATCAAGCACAATTTTTCTCTAATTTTAAGTGGATGACCATGAGTCGCGCCATATCGCATATTGATACCTTCCAAGGCTTAATTCTTGCCTTACAAAACTACTGGGCGGAGCAAGGCTGCGTCGTGTTACAGCCTTACGACATGGAAATGGGTGCAGGGACATTCCACACTGCAACTTTCCTTCGTGCGTTAGGTCCCGAAACCTGGAATGCTGCTTATGTTCAGCCATCACGCCGTCCGAAAGATGGTCGTTATGGTGAGAACCCGAACCGTCTGCAACATTATTACCAGTTCCAGGTTGTGCTTAAGCCAAACCCGGACAACATCCAGCAGCTTTACCTAGATTCTTTAAAGGCAATCGGTATTGATCCTTTAGTTCACGACATCCGTTTCGTGGAAGATAACTGGGAATCTCCAACACTGGGCGCATGGGGTCTAGGCTGGGAAGTTTGGCTGAACGGCATGGAAGTGACTCAATTCACTTACTTCCAGCAAGTCGGTGGTGTTGAATGCTACCCAGTAACCGGTGAAATCACTTATGGTCTGGAACGTCTGGCGATGTATCTGCAAGGTGTAGACTCGGTTTACGATCTGGTTTGGACTAAAGGTCAGTTCGGTACAGTGACTTATGGCGATGTGTTCCATCAAAATGAAGTAGAACAATCGACTTATAACTTCGAATATGCACCAGTAGAAAAAATGTTCGAACTGTTCGATTTCTACGAAGCTGAGGCGACCCGTTTAATCGAAGCTGAACTGCCATTACCTGCTTATGAGCAAGTGATTAAAGCATCACACAGCTTTAACCTGTTAGATGCGCGTGGCGCGATCTCTGTGACTGAACGTCAGCGTTATATTCTGCGTGTGCGTACTTTGGCACGTTCAATTGCGACCAGTTATGTAGCAGCACGTGCGAAACTTGGTTTCCCAATGGCAGAACCTCACCTACGTGACGAAGTCCTGGCTCAGCTTAAAGCTCAAGTAGAAGCAGAAGCGGCTCAAGCAGAAAAATCAGCGGAGAACAAATAATGTCTAAACATACAGTTTTATTTGAACTTGGCTGTGAAGAACTTCCACCAAAAAGCCTGAAAAAATTACGTGACGCTTTAAAAGCTGAAACTGAAAAAGGCTTAAAAGATGCTGGTCTGGCTTTCGACGCAATTGAAGCTTATGCAGCACCGCGTCGTCTGGCACTTAAAATCGTTAACGTTGATGCTGCTCAGGCCGATACACAAAAACGTTTTGACGGCCCTGCTGTTCAAGCGGCTTATGATGCTGAAGGCAAACCGACGAAAGCGCTTGAAGGCTTTATGCGCGGTCAAGGCATTACGGTTGATCAGGTTTCTACTTTCCAGGCCGGTAAGGTTGAAAAAGTCTGCTACCTGAAAGACGTGAAAGGTCAAAGCCTGGACGTTTTACTGCCACAAATCCTGCAACATGCTCTGGATCAATTGCCTATCGCAAAACGCATGCGTTCTGCTGCTAGCCGTACTGAATTCGTTCGTCCGGTGAAATGGGTTGTGTTGTTAAAAGACAGCAATGTGATTGATGCAACCATTCAGGATCATAAAGCAGGCAATGTGACTTATGGTCACCGTTTCCATGCGCCTGAAGCAATTATTCTGGCCAATGCAGATGCTTATCTGGATGCTCTTCGCGCTGCGAAAGTAATTGCATCTTTTGAGGAGCGTCAGGCGATCATCGACCAGCAAGTAAAAGCACTGGCGGATGAAGTGAATGCGATTGCGATTGTTCCTGCTGATCTTCGCGACGAGGTTACTGCTCTGGTTGAATGGCCTGTTGCGCTTCGTGCCAGCTTTGAAGAACGCTTCCTTGCCGTTCCTCAAGAAGCGTTAATCACCACCATGCAGGACAACCAGAAGTATTTCTGTCTGGTCAATGCTGAAAACAAATTACAGCCTTACTTCATTACCGTTTCAAATATTGAGTCTAAAGATCCGACTCAAATCATTGAAGGTAACGAGAAAGTCGTTCGTCCGCGTCTGTCAGATGCTGAGTTCTTCTTCCTGCAAGACCAGAAACAGCCATTAGCTTCTCGTAAAGAGAAACTAGCGAACATGGTATTTCAGGCACAATTGGGTACTTTGTGGAATAAGTCTGAACGTATTGCCAAACTGGCGGTAGCACTTGCGCCGATTACAGGTGCAAAAGCTGAAGATGCTGAAAAAGCGGCTCTTCTTGCTAAATGCGACTTAACTTCTGAGTTGGTGGGTGAATTCCCAGAACTTCAAGGGATCGCGGGTACTTACTACGCACGTCTTGAAGGTGAAAATGATGAAGTGGCTGAATCTTTAGGTGAGCAATATTTACCTAAATTCGCGGGTGACGTTCTACCTAAGACTAAAACAGGTACAACGATTGCGCTTGCTGACCGTTTAGATACCTTGACTGGTATTTTCGGTATTGGTCAGGCACCTACAGGTTCTAAAGACCCGTTTGCGCTACGTCGTTCTGCGATTGGTATCCTGCGTCTGGTGACTGAAAACGAACTGGATGTATCTATCGAAGACCTGATCAAGCTGGCATTGACTGCTTATGGCGATGTATTGAAAGACCACGACAAGACTTTGGCGGATGCAGTTGCATTCTTGGAAGGCCGTTACCGTGCGAAATACGAAGACCAAGGCGTTGATGTTGACGTGATCCAGGCTGTTCAAGCGTTGTCACCAAAATCTCCGCTTGATTTTGACAAGCGTGTAAATGCCGTTAATCACTTCCGTGCATTGCCTGAAGCTGCTGCACTGGCTGCTGCGAACAAGCGTGTTGCCAATATTCTTGCCAAAGAAGCTGCGCCTGAAGGTGCTGTGGTTGAAGCAAATCTGGTGGAAGATGCTGAAAAAGCATTATTCGCTGAACTTGCGAAAATCGCACCAGTGGTTGAGCCACTATTTGCTTCTAAAGATTACACTGCTGCGTTATCTGCATTGGCTGCCCTGCGTGCACCAGTTGATGCGTTCTTTGACGGCGTAATGGTGATGGCGGATAATGCTGAACTAAAAGCAAACCGTTTACGTCTGCTTGCTCAGCTACGTGACCTGTTCACTAAAGTTGCAGATATTTCAGTGCTTCAGCACTAAACCTTAATTAGTTGTAAAGTATATAAAACCCCGCTATAAATTAGTGGGGTTTTTCTATATATAAATACGATGCAAAAACTAGAAATATTTCTCATTAATTTATTCATGGTGGGAGAAGAATGCTCTGATTCAGTAAATGGACGAAGCGTATTAGATACTACTTTTATTAAATGTGGCGGTTATACTTTTGAATTTAAACAGCACGACATTCGTTTAAAACAAACTGATTATTATAATCAAAGCATTAACACGACTACTGTAACTGTAAAGAATGTGGCCGAACATGAAGTCGATCATATTTTGGAAATCGTAGATGATATCTGCCAATTACTATCTTTTGCTCAACAATCCTATGTCATTCGCAGAGGATATCAAATAGCAGATAAGCAACATTGCATAAACTGTGCAGGATTTTATATTTCTTCAAGAAGCAATATCATTGAGGACAAAGGTAAAAGTATTCGTAATTTTATCGAACAAGTTTATCCAACTTTCATCAAAATCAAAAATACTCGACAGCTTTCAGTTGTAATTAGTTATTTATGTGAAGCCAATCGTTCATCATTAGTCCAAGAGATTTCATTAATTTCGCATTATGTTGCGATAGAAAATTTAAAGCATACATTCGCAATAACTAATGGTTTCGAAAAAAAAATGCAAGATACCAATTACTCACATCCTCAATATCCTGATCTGTTCTCACAACCAGCAGATTATCAGCACTATAAGAAAATTCCTAGAAAAAATGAAGAACCAATATATCGACATAAAATATTTGGAAAGTGTGGCTCTACAGAAATGACCAAAAGAATGTTCGAAGATATTGGAATTAATCGAAATGAAATCAAAGATATTTTAAAGAAAAGAAATAAAATTATTCACGAAGGAATTTTATTCACTATTGGTCATGAAGATTATAGTCAACATGCATATGAAGATTTAAAAGATGTTAATGATCTGATGCGTCAATACTTACTTATCCTTTTAAATTATAAGGGAGCTTATTAGACCTCTTGCGAAAGTAAAAACTGCCTCAATATAGATTTCATGAAATATCAGAAATTAAATCGTTTTTCAGATTCTGAATTCCAGCGCTTGGTTGGTGTACCTCGAGCAGTTTTTAGTGAA
>NZ_JBHDVN010000084.1:0-6947 GCF_046635365.1 Acinetobacter sp. NIOH-H-8 | reverse complement strand
ACGGCTTATGCCACAATTAAAGGTATTGAAGTCATGCGTGCACTACGTAAAGGACAAGCATCGTCATTTTATTATGGTCAGCCTCAGGGTGAAGTGTGTCTAATCAACAGGGTTTTCGGTCTCTAAGCACTTTTTAAAGGGAACATCATCGACTCAAATCTCTATTTGCAACAGTGCCCTCGATAGCATTCTTTCTCATCTGTAAGAGACGCTAATTCAATTGTTCCATAAAAGATATTGCTAATCTCTTTCAAAACTTTTTTATAATCTTTTGGAAAAATAAAACCTATTTTTCGTTCATAAGCAGATATGAAAATATCATCAGGTAGTTCTATGTTTAGACGACTATTCCCAGATAGTTCTTTTAATTCTTGAATAATGTTATCAAGCTTATTTTGCATATACATTCTGCTCTATCGCATTAAAGTTCTTACTACAATTTAACATAATGGCTGTTATGCGAAACGAGATCTACCAGCTCTCGTTTTTTGTTATGGAAACTGCTAAAATTCAAATACGCCATTGACGTATAAAGAGTCCATGTTATTTATTGAAACCAGCATCTTTACCAAGCAAATTAAAGACCTTGTATCTGATGAGGAATATCGTCAACTTCAGCAAGATCTTTTGGTACAGCCTGATAGAGGTGACCTAATCAAGAATGGCGGTGGTATTCGCAAAGTACGTTGTGCTCAAGGTAACAAAGGGAAAAGTGGTGGGATACGGGTGATTTATTATTGGGTCACCGAGGATGATCAGATCTTTTTCTTAGTGGCTTATCCAAAATCAGTAAAAGATAATTTAACAGATAAGGAAACCGCCATTCTGCACCAACTCGTGAAGGAGCAATTTCATGGATAACAACTTATTTGATGACTTGGTTGCTTCAATCAAAGAAGCTGGAGCTATCAAACGTAAAGAAGTTAAAGCAAGCCGAGTTACAGAACTCGAATTGCCTGATATTAAAGAAGTACGTGAAAAAACTGGCTTGAGCCAAAATGAATTTGCTGCACGTCTACATATTAGCCCCCGTACCCTGCAAAATTGGGAACAGGGACGACGCTATCCAACTGGACCAGCAGCTACATTGATTCGAATTTTAGATGCTCACCCAAGCCTTATTTGAAAAAATTACTTAAAAAATGGGAGCTTAAGGCTCCCATTTTTATTTCGTATAAGGTGTATTATGTTAATTTTAGAAAATCTTCACTACTATTATTTTAAAATAAGCCTTATATCCAAGCATAAAACAAGGTTGTCTAGACTTCTTTTAACAGTAAAGTTATCATAAAACTGAATTTTATTTTTTAGGTAAGTTTATGCATTCTATCCGCATTCGTTAAGACACAACTATTTGCATAGTGACACTATTTTATAATGGTGGGCTTTTGTTGTGTCTTTAAGAATATATGCGGATATATAAAGTAAAAGTATGCTTAATTTATAAGTATGCTTTTAGTGCATAGTTTCCAGTTATAACTTAATTGACTAGCTATTTGTCCACCCTGTGGATGAATAGCTTTTTTTTTGGGAGGACACTGTGATGCTAGCTTTTGTTTTCACCTAAATCCTGTTTGCTGCATAAAAAATTTCAAGAGCTAAACAGGAGTAAATAAAAATGAGTTTAATTATTAAAGCGAGAAACATACGCTTGGATTATGCTGGGCGTGATGTTTTGGATATTGATGAATTGGAAATTCACTCTTATGACCGTATTGGTCTTGTGGGTGATAACGGAGCAGGAAAGAGTAGTTTACTCAAAGTACTTAATGGCGAAATTGTTTTAGCCGAAGCGACATTACAGCGTTTTGGTGATTTTGCACATATCAGCCAACTGGGCGGAATCGAAATAGAAACGGTCGAAGACCGGGCAATGTTATCTCGCCTTGGTGTTTCCAATGTACAAAACGACACAATGAGTGGCGGAGAGGAAACTCGTGCAAAAATTGCTGCCGCATTTTCCCAACAAGTACATGGCATTCTAGCGGATGAACCAACCAGCCACCTTGATCTCAATGGAATAGATCTACTTATTGGTCAACTTAAAGCATTTGATGGAGCATTACTTGTTATCAGTCATGACCGATATTTTCTTGATATGGTTGTAGACAAGATATGGGAGTTAAAAGACGGTAAAATTACGGAATATTGGGGTGGTTACTCGGATTACTTGCGTCAAAAAGAAGAAGAGCGACAACACCAAGCCGTAGAATATGAGCTGATGATGAAGGAACGGGAGCGATTAGAATCTGCTGTGCAAGAAAAACGCCAGCAAGCTAATCGATTAGACAATAAGAAAAAAGGAGAAAAATCCAAAAACTCTACCGAAAGTGCTGGACGACTTGGGCATGCAAAAATGACTGGCACCAAGCAAAGAAAACTGTATCAGGCAGCTAAGAGTATGGAAAAGCGTTTGGCTGCATTAGAAGATATTCAAGCACCAGAGCATTTGCGTTCTATTCGTTTTCGTCAAAGTTCAGCCCTAGAACTGCACAATAAGTTCCCGATTACGGCAGATGGTCTGAGCTTAAAATTTGGTAGCCGTACTATCTTTGATGACGCTAACTTTATAATACCGCTTGGCGCTAAAGTCGCTATAACTGGATCGAATGGAACAGGGAAAACGTCCTTGTTAAAAATGATATCAGAACGTGCTGATGGATTAACCATATCTCCAAAAGCTGAAATTGGCTACTTTACACAAACAGGATATAAATTTAACACGCATAAATCTGTGCTCTCCTTTATGCAGGAAGAGTGCGAGTACACAGTTGCGGAAATTCGTGCAGTATTGGCTTCAATGGGGATCGGAGCGAATGATATTCAAAAAAACTTATCCGACTTATCGGGAGGTGAAATCATCAAACTGCTTTTATCCAAAATGCTTTTAGGAAAATATAATATTTTGCTTATGGATGAACCAGGAAACTATCTTGACCTAAAAAGTATTGCCGCATTAGAAACAATGATGAAGTCCTATGCAGGAACTATTATCTTCGTATCTCATGACAAGCAATTGGTCGATAATATTGCTGACATTATCTACGAGATCAAAGACCACAAAATCATCAAGACTTTTGAGAGAGATTGTTAATGATAGCCAATCTAATCCGAACATTAATTATTGAACTCTTTAAAGGAAATTAAAAATGACAATTCAAGATATTCAATCACTTGCTGAAGCACACGGCTTGTTGCTTACGGACAAAATGAATTTCAATGAAATGGGCATTGATTTTAAGGTCGTTTTTGCTCTTGATACAAAGGGGCAACAATGGTTGCTGCGTATTCCTCGTCGTGATGGCATGAGGGAACAAATCAAGAAAGAAAAACGCATTTTAGAATTGGTAAAAAAACATCTTTCTGTAGAGGTTCCTGATTGGAGAATTTCATCTACAGAATTAGTGGCTTATCCCATACTTAAAGATAATCCTGTTTTAAATTTGGATGCTGAAACCTATGAAATAATTTGGAATATGGACAAAGATAGCCCGAAATACATAACATCTTTGGCAAAAACCTTATTTGAAATCCATAGTATTCCTGAAAAAGAAGTTCGGGAAAATGATTTGAAAATTATGAAACCTTCAGATTTAAGACCTGAAATAGCAAACAATTTGCAGTTAGTAAAATCTGAAATTGGTATAAGTGAGCAATTGGAAACCCGCTACAGAAAATGGTTGGATAATGATGTTCTATGGGCAGATTTCACCCAATTTATACATGGCGATTTATATGCTGGGCATGTACTAGCTTCAAAGGATGGAGCTGTTTCAGGCGTTATTGATTGGTCAACAGCCCATATAGATGACCCAGCGATTGATTTTGCTGGGCATGTAACTTTGTTTGGAGAAGAAAGCCTCAAAACTCTAATCATCGAGTATGAAAAACTAGGGGGTAAAGTTTGGAATAAACTATATGAACAGACTTTAGAAAGAGCAGCGGCCTCTCCTTTGATGTATGGTTTATTTGCCTTAGAAACTCAAAATGAAAGCCTTATCGTTGGAGCAAAAGCTCAGTTGGGAGTTATATAATTTAAAAATATGATTGCTGAGAACTGCCTTGTTTTGAAACTTGGTTGGCTTTAATTAGTTTTTAGTATTCTTTATAGAAAATGCCTCGATCAAGGGGCATTTCTAACAATCATTTAACATAAAATTTCTTATGTGAAGTAACCTGAATGCAGCGGTGCCCCATTGGGGGCGCGTTGAGATAAGCCTCTTTTAGATAACTTTAGCAACTCGATAGACAGTTGCAACTCCACAATTCACTGCTTTGGCAATTTCTTCCTTAGTCATATTGCCAACTACTAGCAATTCTTTTATTCGTTTATGTTTAGCCTCATTTGCCTTCTTGCCTGTTGGTTTGTAACCCGAACGTGCCAGGCCCTGCTTAATACGTTCTATACGTTTCTCATTGTCTAGGCGGGCCATTGTTGCCAGAAGATCAATCAACATATTGTTGATGAGTTCCAAGATTGAATGAGTAATGCTGTCACTGGTTTGAATCATTTGGTAGGTAGTAGGAAGATCTGCTACGACTAAACGAAGTCCCTTCTCCTGGATCCTGCGCTTCAGCTCTTGAAAATCTCGTTGGGTTAGGCGTGATAAGCGGTCAATACTTTCAACTAACAATGTGTCACCTTGATTTGCTTCTGACAGTAGCTTATTCAATTCAGGTCGGTCTAACTTCGTACCACTATAGTTTTCCACGTACACAATGGTTTCACCCAAATTCAAGTTTTGGTTTAGATCCTGAAGAATCTGCAAAGCCCTTTCTGCATCTTGATCTTTAGTTGAAGCTCGTAGATAAATACGTGTATTCATTTCTATCATTTAATCTTAATTCTATTAGATTAATGATAATACTATCATTTAATTATTGCATTAAGTCTAATGATAGATATTGTATGCGATTTGGCTCGCTATCATTCAGGTATACTCTTTTGATAAAAAAAGCATGACTAAAAGCCATGCCTTGGGAATTCGTATAACGTGTATTATGTTAATTTTAGGAAATCTAAATTTTCTCTAAGAAACTTTGGATAGTTGTTAGTACCTCTGTTTCCTTTTCTTTGTGAGGGAAATGACCACAATCTTTTAGAATTTCTAGCTCTTTATATCCATTAGAAAGCTGAATAAAGCGTTCTGGTTGACTCAAAGTTGCATATTCATCATTTTCCCCATGTATTACTAAAAGAGGACATTCTATTTTTGATATAAAGGCATCTATATTCCAATTACGGAATGCTGGTGATAACCAAGTATCGATCCATGCTCTTAATACCCATTCAGCTTTATCTCCATGAAACTTAGCTAATTTCTTAATGAATTGTTCATTATAAAAATTAGCTTCCGCATCTTTTATACCCTGTCGAGTAATTTCTTCCACCATAGACTGTGCGGATATAGTAATTGCTGCTTTGCAACGGTCTGCATATAGAGCAGCTATTACAGCAGTCATCCCACCACCAACACTATGGCCCATAACAATAAATTGATCTATTTCTAGATGTTGTAGTACAGCAGCAAAAGTTGTTTCTGCTTCCTCAGTAATAAAATTAAGAGATAATTTTTCTAAGGGTGAGGAGTTTCCAAATCCTAAGCGATCATAAGCAATAACTTCTCTCTGGAGAAATTCAGCTAATCGTTGAGGAAAGCTTTTCCAAAGCTCAACGCTTCCTAAAGATTCATGAAGCAAAATAATGGGAGTTTTATGAGAAGCAGGGACAATCCATCGTTTAAAAAATATAGATTTATCACCTAATTTTATAGTTTCTTCTACAATATTCATTTTGTATTCAGCTTAAAAAAGATGCTGTTATTCTAATGAAAAGTAGAGCATTTATACTGACCGTAGAGTCGCACATTTAACATAATGGTGGTTATACGCAGTCAAAAATGGGAGCCTAAGCTCCCATTTTTATTGATGATTTTTTAATTCTTTAAGCATGGCATCCCGTAAAATTTTATTCATTCGTGTTTGATAGCCTTTGCCTTGGGCTTTTAGCCACTGCATGACATCTGCATCGATGCGAACCGTAGTTACTTGTTTAGTCGGCTTGTAAAATGGATTTTGCACTGCATTTTTCCAGAAGCTGTCATCAAGTTCAGGAATATCTGAAAAATCGATTTCACTGTCTGGACGTTTAGCTAACGCTTCCAGTCTTGCCTTTTGTTCTTCAGACAAAACAGGAGGATTATTCAAATCCATTTTGTAGGTAACGGTTTTGCTCATATTGTTTCCTCTCTTTTTTCTCTGCCTGTCGTGCTGAAATAATACGGATATGATCAATCCCATTATGATCTTGTACAGTATGAGCCACCAATAAAACTGTCTGCCCGTGTACGAGACCTATCGCTTGCCAACGATATTCACCATTTTCAAAGCGATCCTGTTTGAAGACGGCATGAGCATCATAAAAAACCAAGGTTGCATCTTCAAAAGCTACACCATGTTTTTTGAGGTTTGTTTCTGCTTTATGCTCATCCCATGAAAACTCAATTTCCATAGTTGCATCGCTTTTGTTAATATAAAAATGTTAATACAAAATTGTAAATTTTGCAAAGTTGTTCCATTTTCTATTGGCAAAATCTTACAGAATCGAACATAAAAAAGCCGACTTGTTTCAAAATCGGCTTTTTGGGCATTTTGAGATTTTTCTGATTTTATTAAGTATCTGATATTTATATTAATATACAAGTGTATTGCGTGTAACCACCATTATGTTAAATGGACATAAATCAATTCTAAAATTATCTATGATAATTCTATACTTTTACTTCGATACTGCGGTTAGGGTGGATAGAAAAGAGTCTAACTGCTATCATTGCCCCCGAAATCCTCCAAAATAGATATCTTTCTTAATATGACACTTACGCCACCATAAGTTTATTTACCTCTTAATTCAGTAAATAACTCATCACTGTCTAGTGATGTGGTGTAGT
>NZ_JBHDVN010000083.1:0-8054 GCF_046635365.1 Acinetobacter sp. NIOH-H-8 | reverse complement strand
AAGAGTACTTTGATTATCATCTTAAAGAAACTGAATGGCGTTGGATGAGGGAACCTAATGAGTTAGCAACTGAGCTGTGGAACCTCATTAGGTAAAATTAAGTGTAAATCTGCTAGTCTAGAGCCTTAGCAAATATCATAAAAGACCGATCTATTCTCAAGCCGGTTTTTTATATCGCCGAGCATCATGGCCTCATCATAGATATATGAATATTAAGATAAATAAAAAGCCCTATAGTCTCTCCCGTTACTATAAGGCTTATAAAACGCTGTAATTTTTTTCTTAATTACCTACTTTTCGATGTAAGTTATGAATATATTTTACCTATTGGTAAAAATAAAGATATAAGACAAAAGATGAATACGTTAGGAATTCCGCGTAAAAACTACTAATTTCGTATAACCGCCATTATGTTAAATAGAGGTTTGTTTGTGCCATTTTTGAAGTTCATTTATAAAGTTATGAAATACTTCCATAGGCTCTAATGGTGAATAATTTTCTAGTGCTAAATAGAATTCGTCATCATATGAAATGAGTAAATTATTTAAGTTTTTATCTTCTAAATATTTTGAAATTAAACAGATTTTTTGAAAAAAAGGATAAATATCCTCTTTTGATCGAATAGAAGTAATGTGACTAAGAACATACTCCTTCAATAAAGTATGGATTACATTATTTCTCGTATTTATATCAAGATCAGTAATATGTATCTTTTTAAAATACTCAATAACCTCTTGACGATCTGCTAAAAAACATACATCTAAAGCTAATTCATCTGAAAGATTAGTTTCTAAAGTATCTAAAACCCATTTTTGAATGTCTTCTGGAGATTTCAAATATAATTCTAATTCGACTTTAAATTGAATTTTATTGGCTTCACTCATTTGTATTATATTAACTATTAGTTAGTAACTACTCTAATTAAGCCTTAATAAAGCTAGTCTGTATATAACCAACGGACGAATTTACCATCTTCATCATAGAGTTTATGAGCTAATGCGTAAGGGCAATATATCAAGAAATACCACCCTAGATAGTTATTTTTTTGATCCATTTGATGGATAGCAATACTACCAATCCAAACTTGTTGTAGCTGTTCAATTTGTTCTTGTGGGCTTCCAAGCAGTAACTCTCCATCTCTAGATGGGTCTTCACAATTCAAATTATAAAATAAAGAAATATCACCACTTTCTAACAGGATTTTTAGAACTTTGAAGAAGGCTACATCTTGTCCATATTCGAGCTTAACCTTTGGATCTATTTCTTTAAGAAAGTTACCACACAAATAAAATAAATCATCTAAACCTTCCTTAAACTCATATTCATGAAAGGTTTTAAGGATTAACTCCAATTGATTCATTAAAATGGATGCTCCAAAATATTTAAAAATTAAGAATTTCTAAAATTAACATAATACACCTTATACGAAATTCAATTTTTTATTTCATATAAATCATAGTCTTATGTGCTAATAAAAAGCCTAAGCAGTCACTGTTAGGCTTTTTTATCAATTTTTCGTGTTCCACGAACACTTATTGAGCAATGTTCCACGGTTTTTATTAGCTATAGTCAATAATCCACAATCTAATGGTCACTCAAAACAGCATCTAAAACTCTGCTGAATAAACCTCGTTTTTTAAGTTGTGGCATAGCAGTAGTTGTTTGCTGAATAGGTTTATCTTCTATTGGCGTAACTTGTGATGGCTGTACAGTATCTTGTAAGTCTGTAGTTGTACGGACTTGTTCATTTGTACTGTCAGGCTTACTGTCAGGCTGAATATTTTTAGGTGTATAACCCAGTGCTAAGGTTAGATTGTCAATCTTATCTTTGAGTTGCTCAATCTCTTTGTACATACGTTTTTCACGCTCTTCGGCCACTGACTTATCGTGTCGTAACTCTTCAATTAATTGCTTGTACAATTCAACTGTAGTGTTGTCGTTTTCCTTACTATCAGGCTTACTGTCAGCCTGACTGTTAGGCGTGCCGTAAACACGTTGCATTTCACTAAAATCAATCACTTTTCGATTCTTCGCATCAATTTCATAACTGATAGAACCGTTCTTCATACGATCATAAATTGATGTACGAGCAATTCCATATTTTTTAGCTAATTCTGCAACAGTAAATTTAGGCATAGTTCTTTAATTATGTTTTAGTCCCTCATTACATGAACTGTAATGTACTTAAGCCTTAAAACCTAGATTTTTAAGATGTGGAAGAAGTTGTTTTTGCTGTATTGGATCTCTGAGCATATCTTTAATTTTAATCGCTAACTCGTCATAGCTTTCACCTTGATTTGCTAAATGAGACAGTTCATGTAGACGAGATAACTGATTTCCAAATAAGTTAATTTGTGCATCATTCATTTGATAAAAAGATTGCTTGGTAGTGTTAGTTTGTTTAGATGGTCGAGCTTTAGACTTAATAAAGAACTGGATATCAGTAATCACTCTTCCTTTCTTAAATTGCTGATAATCTACAATTATATCAGTATGTTTATTGATTTCATTAATTGCTTTGTCTAATACATTAGACTTGAAATTGGACATAGTTGAATACTCTTCAACACCAAGTCCAAGCTTTGATCTTAAATCATTGATACTGTATTTTTCAGTCTTAGCAACGCTTAACCACTTAATAATAAGTTCGTATAATCGAATACTATATTTGCTTTTAAATTCAGAAACTTGCTCGATATAGTATTTTGTGAATTGTTCACTTAATTTACTAATTAAGCTAATTACTTCATGACTAAGATATAAAACAATCAAACCGCTCTTATCAACATAGGTCACTTTATTAACCCAATTAGCTGTTGAAAGTGCTTCTATGCCCTTATATCTATCTAAATAGCTAAACTCTCTTCGCTTTAAGGTTTTAGAAGCATCTTTAAGTAGGGCATAAGCATTATTGCTATCCACTTTAAATTGATGAATATAGTCGCTCACAGATACTTCTATAGGGGTATCTGGGGAAAGACTGTTTGATTCTCTAGCTTCAACTATTGCTAGAAGCATAATCCGTTGCTCTATTAGGGATAAATTGAAAGAGGCATCAATAAGAGCATTATCCTTTACAACTAACTTATTGGTATTTGTCATAATTCCAAGGTTACTTATTAATCTAAATAGGTTATATACTGCCTAATTTAAATAGTCAATAATCCAGCTATTCAAATACCCCTTAAACCTATCTTTATAACCCCTTAAACCTATCTTTATAACCCCTTAAACCTATCTTTATAACCCCTTAAACCTATCTTTATAGCAATTTAAGATATTAATTTTAAAGATCTTTTTAATGTCTAAAAGCATTTAAAAATCTTAAAATAATTAAAAACACAGGGAATGAAAAATTGCCCTTGGTTTTCGCTTCGCTCAAACTCTATTGAACTTCGCTTGCGCTCAGTTCGTCGGGGCAATTTTTTGGTTAATACTTACGTGACTGGAAGAAAAAGCAAAAGCAACTCGGAATTCAATTCGCTTCGCTCATAAAACTTTTTTACTCGCTTCGCTCGGTCCAGGAGCAAGTTTCTGCATGAAACTTACGCTTTCTTAGGCTAAAGAGAGCAAAAAACTGTTTTTCAGGGAGGTCGGGAAACAAATTTTATAAGTTCGCTCGTAGACACTCGCTCTACAAAGCTATCTAGAGTCTAAACTCCTCTTTATTTCGCTCTTATTTGCGTTTTTTGAGCTGTTTTCTGTTTTTCACTATAGATCTATGTTTTTTAGGTAAAGGCTCTTAAATCGCATTTGAACGCTTTCTGTGAAGCTTTTCATAATTAAAGTTTTGGGTTGAAATTTTTAACCTGGATGAATGGACAAAAAATTGATTTTTTACGTTTTTCTAAACCAGGAAATAAATACTTTTTTCCATGCAAAACCAAGCACCGGCCCTACGTCACTTTAGCCAATTTTCTAATCCAGGATCCGGCACACGCCGGGATTTTTTTGTCACACACCACGCATCTAACGATGACAACCTTCAAACCCTTATGGTTTAAGGGTTTGGGTAATTATTTTGTGTGTTAGAAAGCTGCGCAGCAAAAAGCCTATTTTTTATAATAAGTTATTGATTTTATTTGTTAATTTGCTGCGCTCTTCTCTGCGCTCAAAAAACCAATAAAAATGCTCTAAGTAATTGTTATTTAATGGAAAATAGGGTGCGCACCTATCTGCGCTCGAAAAATGGAAAAAAACAGCATAAGTGATTAATATATATAGATAAATACCCTGCGCAGTTATTGAAAATCAAGTTTGCGCAGGTAAAAGCCATAAAAACAGCATAAGTGATTGAAAATTAATTAAAATAATCTGCGCACTTTTCGATAAGCAACAAAATTGTCAATTCGGCCAATTTAGAAAATTATACATGACGTATTTATTAGGAATTTAAACCTGTAAAAACCACTCAGTTGATAGGTTTTAAGTGAGGTTTTAGAACCTAAATTGAATTCTTATTTTAGGCGCTAAAAGTAGTTAAAAATTGAGAGTATTCAATATCACAGAGCTCTTTATCTATTTTCTACAAAAGTTCTCAAAATGGATATTCTTCAATATTCAAGCGATGAAGTTTAAGACAAGATATTGAGAACTCTTATTCTAGGAATTGCGATGAGCACTAATATCACCACCACGACAAATACAATTATGTTTCCGAGCGCTTGTACTCTTTGCCAATCAAGAAAAAATGTACAGCTTTTTGCAGGACTGTTGCTATGCGAACAGTGCCAGGAAAATATCAGGCTCACGAATTTGGGTATGTTCTCGGCCAATGATGAGACTGAACAAAAAGCTCATGACTAATTTTGACTAGATAATTTTTAGTTTGCATTTAGTGCTGTCAAATAACGAGAATTTATGAATAAAGTCAAAGTGCGCGGTCAATTACATAAATAAGTAAATCTTGAATAGACGGACAGGCCTATAGGTTGTTTACTTCTGCCTCTTATTAGTTGTTAAGGCTTTTGAAACTTCCTAAGAGGAAATGAATATGAAATTTCTGATAGCTTTGCTCTTTCCTTGGTTGTCTTTCTTTATAATAGGTCGACCTTTTGCAGCAATGATATGTTTGTTTCTTCAAGTTACCCTTTTAGGCTGGCTCCCAGCTGCGATCTGGGCTGTGCATGCTTTATTACAAGATCGTGCAGACCAGGAAGCAAAAGCAGCTTTATATTCCTAAACTCTCTCCTAAGCATTCTTGAAATTGCTACTGTCAAAGCTCATTGAATAATGAGCTTTGCTTATTTCGTATAAGAGATTTTATGTTAAATAAGTTAAAGACTGAGGCTTTCGTATAGTGCTCAATATTTTTAAATATAAGCTTTAGAACTATGAGAGCCTCTTGAATAATTTTATAAACATTACTGTTTAAAGAATACTTCACCAACTTTAACAGGTAGAGCCTTTAAAATTTCTTGCAAAGCTTCCAAATCAGAAGAAGGCTTTTTCCATACATATGGGGTCAGTAACATAGGAATAACACCTTCTTTTCCATTCTCTTCGATATTTAAAGCAATAATGGCAAAATTTGGATCCGCTCGTTTACGTTGAATAGCATAGGTAATTTCACTACTTAAATAATTTTCATCAACATAATCTGGTGTGATAAAAAATATTGCAGCACAGGAATCTTGCATACCTGTTAATAAAGCACGTTCTAATTCCACACCTGCATGCATAGCATCTTCATCTAACCAAGGTTGAAAGCCTAATAATTCTAAAGTTTTCTTGAACTCTCTGATCTTGGGTTTATTAACACTCTTGTGACTGAGAAAAATTTTGATAGGTTGAAGATTCATATATAGCTCTTGGTTTTTTAAATTAAATGAAATTTCTGCTTGTAGATTAGATAAATCATTTTTAACGACAAAAATTAAGTCTTTTTTCTTAATATCAAAATGATTGATGATTTTTTGTCTGCATGCTACTAAGTTAGAATCATTAATAGTCAGGTTAGGAAATAAGAATGATATATCACCCATACCACTTATATGCATCATTCCACTAGAACCGCTGTGACTGTAAATAAGAACATAATATTGCCCAAGCGTTGCTATTTTTCTGTTATGCCCGCTTAGTACTGGCCATATATGAGCATAAGTAGGATGTTTCTGCTGAATGGTGGCCTGATAGATATTCAACACTAAATCTTCAATAGGTCGAAATCCTTTATCTGAAATAGGTGTTTCTTGATAGGCTTTTTCAAATAGTTGTTGGTATTGCTCAATATTCATTTTGGGTTCACAAAATAAAGCTGATTTAAAGTGATTGGAAGAATAACAAAAAAGACAATTTTGATGGATAAGATATTAATAATAAAAGTTTAGCTTAAAGAATTTCTAAAATTAACATAATACACCTTATACGAAATTAAAAAATGGAGCCTAAAGCTCCATTTTTTAATAACTTTTTTTAAATTGCTAAGCGTAAATTCAGTGCTTTTACAACTTTAATCACAGTATCAAAACTAGGGTTAACATCACCAGAAAGTGCTTTATAAAGACTTTCTCGGCCTAAGCCTGTATCTCGTGATAATTGAGCCATTCCTTTAGCTTTTGCAATGTTACCTAAAGCCTTTGCAATGAATGCGGCATCGCCATTAGATTCTTCAATACATGCTTGTAAGTAAGCCTGCATATCATCCTCTGTTTTAAGATGCTCAGCACTGTCCCATTTGCGAAGTTTAATAGCCATTTATAGCTCCTCCTCTAAATCTTGTGCCAATTGCAGGGCAAGTTTTATATCTTTACTTTGCGTAGACTTATCTCCGCCTGCTAAAAGAATAACAACCCTTTGCCCTTGCTTGCAGTAATAAATCCTATAGCCTGGCCCAAAGAAGAAACGTAATTCAGAAACACCTTCACCGACCGGCTCAGTATCTCCAAAGTTTCCATCTTCAACCCGATCAATTCGGACTTGTATGCGTCTTTTTGCCTGCTGGTCTTTTAACTTGGTGAACCAGTCATCAAAGACTTCAGTGGTATATATTGAGTACATAAGTAGAATGTATCCTATAGGATACATTTATGCAAGAAATAAACTTGATATTTGGGGCTCGAAACGGTGAATTTCGTATAACAACCATTATGTTAAATCGGTGCTATTTTTATGAAAAATCAAATAAAAATTATGGATATAACGCCTTATTTATCAGTACTATTATTTCGAAATTTAAAAGTATAGATGTGAAAAAAATGAATATTGGAATCTTATTATTTGATGAGGTTGAGGTTTTAGATTTTGCAGGGCCTTATGAAGTGTTTGCTATTACTACAGATAGTCATAATAAAAAGCTTTTTAACGTGTTTACTGTGGCACAAAAACATGAAATTACAGCAAGAAATGGTCTTTCAGTAAAAAGTGATTACCTCTTAGAAAACTGTCCATGTATAGACATTCTAGTGATTCCTGGAGGATATGGTGCTGAAACAGTCGAGCTATATAATGCTCATCTATTGGATTGGATAAAGTTAAAACACCAAACAACAAATATCACATTCTCTATTTGTACGGGAGCATTCATCTTAGCAGAGGCAGGGCTGTTAGATGGACTAAGCGCTACTACACATTGGATGGATATTTCACGTCTAGAAGCAGAATACCCTAAAATTACAGTTATTAAAGATGTCAGATTTGTAGATGAAAATAAGATAATAACTTCTGCTGGGATATCGTCAGGGATCAATGCGTCTCTACATGTTGTGTCTAAAGTAACAAACAGAGATATTGCATTAAATACAGCAAGACGAATGGAATTTGAAGCTGACTTGTAGTTTTTCTAAAATTAACATAATACACCTTATACGAATTCCTAAGGCATGGCTTTTAGTCATGCTTTTTTTATCAAAAGACTATAGCTGAATGATAGCGAGCCAAATCGCATACAATATCTATCATTAGACTTAATGCAATAATTAAATGATAGTGTTATCATTAATCTAACAGAATTAAGATTAAATGATAGAAATGAATACACGTATTTATCTACGAGCTTCAACTAAAGATCAAGATGCAGAAAGGGCTTTGCAGATTCTTCAGGATCTAAACCAAAA
>NZ_JBHDVN010000082.1:0-8272 GCF_046635365.1 Acinetobacter sp. NIOH-H-8 | reverse complement strand
CTTGACTCAAGCATTAATGCAGTACGATCTTCAAAGTTAAGATGATGGTATGACAATTTTATATACTCCATAAACCCTTTAAATTAATTAGGTGGTTTATGTCGCACTTCAAGTTTTACTCTGCCCTCCATTGTTTTCAATTTATCGGATTTCTAAAAACATGAGATATATGTTTCAATAAAAGTTTTTAAGAACTTTATACACCAAATACCAATGCTTCACTTATGATAAAGTGGATTAAAATTGCAGAAAATGGGTAAATCCATAAAAAATGTCAACATCTTCAAATATACAATTGTATTTCAATTTCCGTTGTTTATAGTTGGAACATTTTTTTAAATCTCTACACTCAAGGTTAGATTTATGTCTACTGCTCATAAAAAAGCATCCTTATTGCAAAAAGTCAGTAAAGGACTCACAGTTGGTTCAGTCATTACAGGAAGCACGTTTTTACATGGTCCCCCTGTTTTGGCACTCGGTTTTACCAAGCTGTTTAAAAAATCAAAAAAAGTAGACGAAACCAATATTCAATTGGCCAATAGCTGGATTGGTGTAAACAACCACCTGATTGAAAAGGTGCTGCCAAACCTAAAGTGGGATATGGGTATAGGAAGTTCAACCGCCCTTTTTGGCGAGTCTGGCGGGTAGGAAGCGGCCGCGCAAGCGCCGCTTTGGGCACAGATCGGGCACAGATCGGGGGTTCATGCGTGGGTTTTCGACATCGCGGGGCCACGCAGCGGCTCAGTGCGTAGCCATTTCTCACCGAATCCCGGCACAGGGCCGAGCGCAGCCCTGCGGGGTCGTGGCCGCATCGGATCGGACTCTGGCTTGGCTGCCGGCTGTGTGGCCGGCGCCTCATCACGCGGCGGGCGGCGGGGCGCGCGCTGCGGGCCGGTAGTGCGCTTGCTCCAGCGCGCCGTGTTTCTCGAAGTGGGCGAGGATGGCGCGAATGGCCTTGGGGTCTTCGATGCTGGCGACGATCCGCACCGCGCCGCCGCAGTGGGCGCAGGTGGTGATGTCGATGGAAAAGACCCGCTTGAGCCGTTGCGCCCAGCTCATCGCACGGCGCTTCTGCTCGGGGCTGCGCGGCTCGTCGTGGGCGCTGACGTCCACTGGCGCCGCATCGCCCGCAGGCCGCCTGCCGCGCCCCGAGGGCGTCAGCTGCGCGCGCAGGTTTGCATTCGGGGCGAATACGCCGTGGAAGCGGGTGAGATGCGCGCGTGGCGGCGGGACCAGTGCCGCCAGCTTGGCGATGAAGTCCACCGCATCCCATTCGACATGCGTGGTGCCATTGCGCCACGGCGTCTTGAGCTGGTAACGCACCCTGCCCTGTGGCGAGATCGATAGCCGCTGCTCGCTGATCGCCGGGCGCGTGATGTAGCGGCACAGCTTTTCGAGCTTGTGGCTTTCGTGTGCTTCCGCGGCCACGCCGGCATGCAGCGAGAAGCCGCCGACCTTGCCGGCGTCGCCCTCCAGCGGACCGGCGTCGCCAGGCAGCGTTTGCAGCGTGACGACCTTGCGGCCAGCGTCGCGACCGGTGGCGATGCGGTAGGTCATCGAACTCATCCGCAGCCCATCCATGCCGTCGTCGCTACCCGCGCTGTCGGACAGGAACACGGATTCGTCTTCGCCTTCGAGCCAGCCGCGGCGCGACAGGTGCCGGCACACGCGATGCGCGATGGTGTTGGCCAGTTCCGTCAGTTGCGCCGATGTGGGCGCACGGGTGCGGTGCAGGCGCGGCTTGCGCTGCGGACGCTCGGTGGTGTCCTCGTACACGCCGTCGAGCCACAGCATGTGGAAGTGGATGTTGAGATTCAGCGCGCTGCCGAAGCGCTGGATCAGGGTCACCACGCCGCATTGCGCCGTATCCCGCGGCACGCCGGCCTGATCGGCAAGCCAACCGGCGATCACACGATGCACGATGCCCAGCACCGGGCCGATCGCCTCAGGCTTGCTGGCGAACAGGAAGCGCAACGGGTACGGGAAACTCAGCACCCATTGCCGCACCGGCCGCGGGCCGAACACCTCGTCCACCAGATGCCGCGCCGACTCGGCCATGCGCCGTGCGCCGCAGCTCGGGCACAGCCCGCGCTTCTTGCAGGAATACGCCACCAGCCTCTCGGCACGACAGTGCTCGCAGACCACGCGCAGGAAGCCGTGCTCGAGCACGCCGCAGCGCAGGTAGGTCTCGAACTCCTCGCGCACATACTCGGGCAGCGGGCGGTCTTCGGCCTCAAGACGCGCGATGAAGTCCGGGTAGTGCGCCTGCACTAGCGCGTACAGCAGCGTGCGCTCGGGCAGGTGGCGCGCGTAACGCGCAGCGGCGTGGGCGGCCGGCAGTGGCGCGCACACCTCGGCCTGCCGCCGGGGTGCGGTCAGGCGCGGCACGCAGCGCTCCGTTGCAGGGACGGCTGCTCAGGGTTGCGCCCGCGAGCACGCGTTCATATCGGCGTTTTCTGATCTTCGCGTCAGACATTGCCGCGGGGCGGGTAGGAAGTCTCCCGCCTCGGACGCCAGAACGCACAAAGCCCGGCACGAGGCCGGGCTTTGTGGTCTTGCTTGATGGATCGCGGGGCTTAGAAATCCATGCCGCCCATGCCGCCCATGCCGCCGCCGGCCGGCATCGCCGGCTCGTCCTTCTTCGGGGCCTCGGCCACCATCGCTTCGGTGGTGATCATCAGGCCCGCGATCGACGCGGCGTTCTGCAGCGCGGTGCGGGTGACCTTGGTCGGGTCCAGGATGCCGAACTCGATCATGTCGCCGAACTCGCCGTTGGCGGCGTTGTAGCCGAACGCACCCGAACCTTCGACCACGCGGTTGAGGATGACCGACGGCTCATCGCCGGCATTGGTCACGATCTCGCGCAGCGGGGCTTCCATCGCGCGCAGGGCGATCTGGATGCCGTGGTTCTGGTCTTCGTTCACGCCCTTGATGCCGGCGATCGCCGCCTTGGCACGGATCAGGGCGACGCCGCCGCCCGGGACGATGCCTTCCTCGACGGCCGCACGGGTCGCGTGCAGGGCGTCTTCGACGCGCGCCTTCTTTTCCTTCATCTCGACTTCGGTGGCGGCACCGACCTTGATCACCGCAACGCCGCCGGCCAGCTTGGCCACGCGCTCCTGCAGCTTCTCGCGGTCGTAGTCGGAGGAGGTCTCCTCGATCTGCGCCTTGATCTGCTTGATGCGCGCCTCGATGCCCGCGCCTTCGCCGGCGCCATCGATGATGGTGGTGTTTTCCTTCGACACCTGGATCTTCTTGGCGCGGCCGAGGTCCTTGATGGTGGCCTTCTCCAGCGACAGGCCGACTTCCTCGGAAATCACCACGCCGCCGGTCAGGATCGCCATGTCTTCCAGCATCGCCTTGCGACGGTCGCCGAAGCCCGGGGCCTTCACCGCGCAGACCTTGACGATGCCGCGGATGGTGTTGACCACCAGGGTCGCCAGCGCTTCGCCTTCGACTTCCTCCGCCACGATCAGCAGCGGCTTGCCGGCCTTGGCCACGCCCTCGAGGACGGGCAGCAGGTCGCGCACGTTGGAGATCTTCTTGTCGTACAGCAGGATGAAGGGATCATCCAGGTCGGCCGACATCGACTGCTGGTTGTTGACGAAGTACGGGCTCAGGTAGCCGCGGTCGAACTGCATGCCCTCGACCACGTCGAGTTCGTTGTCCAGGCCGCTGCCTTCCTCGACCGTGATCACGCCTTCCTTGCCGACCTTGTCCATCGCCTGCGCGATCAGGTCGCCGATGTTGGCATCCGAGTTCGCGGAGATCGCGCCGACCTGGGCGATTTCCTTGCTGGTCGACGACGGCTTGGACAGCGACTTCAGTTCGCCGACCGCGGCCTTCACCGCCTGGTCGATGCCGCGCTTCAGGTCCATCGGGTTCATGCCGGCGGCGACCGCCTTCATGCCCTCGCGGATGAACGCCTGCGCCAGCACGGTGGCGGTGGTGGTGCCGTCGCCGGCGTTGTCGGAGGTCTTGGAAGCGACTTCCTTCACCATCTGCGCGCCCATGTTCTCGAACGCGTCAGCCAGTTCGATTTCCTTGGCGACGGAGACGCCGTCCTTGGTGATGGTCGGCGCGCCGTAGCTCTTCTGCAGCACGACGTTGCGGCCCTTCGGGCCGAGGGTGGCCTTCACGGCGTTGGCGAGCACGTTGACGCCGCGCACCATCTTGGAGCGCGCGTCTTCGCCGAAACGAATGTCCTTGGCAGCCATTGCGAATTACCTCGAAAAATTATTCGGATGAGAAATGTGTGGGAGCGACGCGCGATCAGCCGAGGATCGCGAACAGGTCGTCTTCCTTCACCACCAGCAGCTCGACGCCGTCCAGCTTCACTTCGGTGCCGCTGTACTTGCCGAACAGCACCTTGTCGCCGACCTTGACCTGCGGCGCGCGGACCTGGCCGTTGTCCAGCACCTTGCCGGTGCCGACGGCGACGACTTCGCCCTTGATCGGCTTCTCGGTGGCCGAATCCGGGATCACGATCCCGCCGGCGGACAGCTTCTCTTCTTCCATGCGCTTGATGACCACGCGGTCGTGCAGCGGCTTGATATTGGACATGGCAACCTCGGTAAATGGTTGATTGACGTGGAAAAACCCGGCGATTTTAGCAGTCGCGCGAAGCGAGTGCCAAACCGCGGACAACAGAACCGGGCGAACCCGGCATGCCACCGAGATGGGGCGGGCCCGCCGACTTTCAAGGGCCGCACGCGGATGTCCGCCAGGCCCGCCGGATCGGGGCAGCCGCTACCCTATGCCGGTGAGCGCCCTGATCTGCTTCTGCACCTGTCCCGACGCCGACAGCGCCGAGCGCATCGCCACCGCGCTGGTGGCCGAGCGCCTGGCCGCCTGCGTCAACCTCCTGCCCGGCCTGCGTTCGGTCTATCGCTGGCAACGCAAGGTCGAGGCCGCGGCCGAGGTCCTGCTGCTGGTCAAGACCAGTGCCGAGGCCTACCCCGCCCTGCAGGAACGCCTGCGCCAACTGCATCCCTACGAACTCCCGGAGCTGCTCGCGGTCGAAGCCGCGTCCGGCCTGCCCGAATACCTGCAATGGCTGGCCGCCGAGAGCCGACCGGTAAACTGAGCCAATGACCGCATCCACGATCCGCCTGCGCCGCTGGCTGGCCGGGCTCGCCCTGCTGCTTGCGCTGCCCGCGACCTCGGCCGTCGCCCAGGACTTCGAACTGCCGCCGGTCGACGAGGTCTTCGTCCTGTCCGCGCAGGCCACCGCGCCGGACCGCATCGAGGTGCGCTGGCGGATCGCCGACGGCTATTACCTGTACCGGCACCGCACCTCGGTCAAGGCCGATGCCGCCTTCACCGGCGCGACCATGGCGCTGCCGAAGGGCAAGGCCTACCGCGACGAATTCTTCGGCGACGTCGAAACCTACCGCAAGGAATTGCTCGGCACCCTCACCGGCACGCCCGCGGCCGGCGCGAGCGCGACCACCCTGACCGTGAAGTACCAGGGCTGCGCCGATGCCGGCGTGTGCTACCCGCCGCAGACCCGCACCCTGAAGGTCGCGTTGCCGGGCGAAGCGGGCGCTGGCGGCTTCGGCTGTAAGGCGCGCGGGCTGCATGATTATGTCGTCAAGAACGGCTCTGCCGATCATCCCAACGCCGAGGTGAAATTCGCACTGGGTGATGTGGTCAACACCATGATCGGCTGCACTAATGGTGAAACGATCATGCTGTGCCACGACACCTCGCTGCCGCGCCCCTATTCTCTCGGCTTTCGGGTGCAAGGCACCGAGGGGCTGTGGATGGACGTCAACAAGTCGATCTATCTGGAGGGCAAGAGCCCACAGCCGCACCGCTGGGAGCCTGCCGAGGGCTGGTTTGCGAAATACGATCACCCGCTATGGAAACGCTACGCCGATCTGGCGGCAGGGGCCGGGCATGGCGGGATGGACTGGTTCGTGATCCACGCTTTTGTCGAGGCGCTGAAGGCCAAGGCCCCGATGCCAATCGACATTTACGACGCGCTGGCCTGGAGCGCGATCACGCCTCTGTCGGAACAATCGATTGCTGAGGGCAATCGCACGTTAGATTTTCCCGACTTCACCCGAGGGCAGTGGCGCACCCGCAAGCCGATCTTTGCGCTGAACGACGCCTATTGATCGACGCGATTTAGGCCAAGCGCACCGCAAAGGCGAAATTGGTAATCTTGTCGGTATCCTTGACGCCCGGCGCGCTTTCGACGCCGCTGGAGGTATCGACCAGCGGCGCTCCGGTGCGCGCAATCGCCTCGGCAACATTCGTCGGATTTAGCCCGCCTGCCAGCCCCCACGGCAAGGCACCGCGATATCCGGCCAGCAGCGACCAGTCGAACGCCAACCCCATGCCGCCGGGCAGCGCGCCTTTGGGGGTCTTGGCGTCGAACAAGATCAAGTCCGCCGCCCCGGCATAGGCTGCGGCGCGTGCGACATCGCTGGCGCTGGCGACGGGCAGCGCCTTCCACACCGGCTTGCCAAACCGCGCGCGCAACTGGGCCACGCGTTCGGGCGATTCCGAACCGTGCAGCTGCAGCGCGTTCAGCTTGGCTGCCACCAGTGCGTCGGCGATGACAGCATCATCCGCATCGACGAACAAACCGACCATGGCGATCTGGCCAGCTGCGCGCGATGTCAAAGCGCCCGCGACATTCGACGTAACCGCACGGGGCGACGCTGGATAGAACACCAACCCGGCATAGTCCGCCCGCGCCGCGATGGTCGCATCGAGCGCCTCGGGTGTGCTGATCCCGCAAATCTTGATTTTCGCGGGCATGCGGTCAGTCGGGGTTCTGGATCAGCCGCACCAGCGTGCAGTCGGGATCGATCAGGTAGCCGATCCTCAGGCCGCTCGCCTCCAGTTGCGGAGCTTTGAAGCGCGGCCAGCCGGTGCTTTTTTCCTCGGCTCCCGCCGCGTTCACCAATGCCACCATGGCATCGAGATCATCCAACCGCAGGCAACAGCCGAACGAGCTCGTAGCTGGGTCGAGGTCAGGATAGGGGAAGAATTCGAGCTGCAAACCGCCGCGCTGCAGGATCATCCAGCCGCGATCCTTCCAACTCGTCGCAAAGCCCAGCTTCGCATAAAACGCCTCTGTCACATCGAAATCGCGCGATGGCAGATTGGGGGTGACGTGGTCAGCCATGGCTCAGCGCAGCTTGTCGGCCATGCGGGCCGTATGAGTGATTGCGGCGCGGCTATCGGGGGCGGAATGGCTCATCACGATCATGCTGGCCTTGGGGAACGCCGCACCAAACGCGCGCGCTGACGCGGCGTAGTGCTCAGTGTCGGCATCACCGAGATTGCCGAGCGACTTGGCCTTGCTGTCCTTGATCAGGCAGCCACCAAAAGCGATGTCGGTGCCGTCGATCCCAACGGTGATATTGTCACTGGTGTGGCCGGGGCCGGGGTAAAATACCTTGAGCGGGCCAAAGTTGGGCGCGGTTGCTGGTTCGACCCAGCCATTGGCGGCGAAAGTCAGGCTGTGTTGCGCCGCAACCATCCCCTCTTGCGGGGCAAGCTGGTTCGACAACGCATTGGCATAAGTCGCAATCCCCGCCGCATGCAGCGCGTCCATACCGCCCATCTTGTCCTGATGCGCGTGAGTCACCACCGCCAGCGCGACCGGCAGGTTGATCTCCTGCTTGATCCAGTTGAGGATCTGGGCGGTCTGGTCATCGGTCCAGGCGGTATCGACCACCAGCACGCGGCCGCCATCCCTGACGATCAAACCGTTGGAAGCGACTGCCCCGAAACCCGGCATGTCGAGATAGGAAGTGTGCTGCCAGACATTCGGTGCGAGCTGGCGGAAAACCAGATCGCCAAACCGTTGGTCGCCAGTTTCCATTTGCTGGCCAATCGTCGGGCGGATTTCACCGGGCATGCACCCGCTCAGCATCAATGCAGCGGCTAATGCGGTGCTCAGCTTCGCGACCGGGTGCATAATATTGGGCAATTCCATCAAGTTTTCCTTTTATTCAGCATTAAAAACCCCGCAAATGCGAGGCCTAGTAAATAGATGATCTTAATTTGGTTCACTGTAGCAAAAATATGGGGCGAATTCAAACATGAGGTGCGACAGTTTCAAAAGCCATATGATAATCAACAAGCTGAGCAAATTTCTCTAATGGTGTAAGCCAATCTAACGCCTTTCTAGGACGAGTATTCAGTGACATGGCAACTTGATTTAAATAATGCTGATCTGCCTGATTTAAATCAATCCCTTTAGGTAAATATTGCCTAATTAAACCATTCATATTTTCGCATGTGCCTTTTT
>NZ_JBHDVN010000081.1:0-8632 GCF_046635365.1 Acinetobacter sp. NIOH-H-8 | reverse complement strand
CATGAAATACGGTATTCTGATGTGACAAAACCTGAATCCTGGTCGTTAAAGTGTTTGTTTGCACTCATATTTTAACTGTTAGGACTCAGGTTTTTTTATTTAAAGCAAACTATGGGACAGCAGTGAGCTTCAAGCTTCCTTTTTATTTGAAACATCTCGTAATAAATTAAGACCCAAGACTGGAATTTAATGCCAACCCAGGAAGCAACTTAGCAGCGATAATGTATACATCTGTATATTAATTGCTGTAAGTTGCGAGATATTTTGCATGTCCACTTCCCTAGACGGTCTTCAATTTCCCATTTCTGCTTCACAACAAAAACCAAGCACATCGAAAATCGGCCGTAACATTATTTCTGAAGCCTTAGGCGCAGTCGATCCTGTACATGCTACCGCAGCACAGCAGGAAAAGAACTGGCGTAAGCAATATCCGCTGCACTTTAAACATCTGGTTGAAGATGGATTACGCTCTGCGGGTGCAGCACTGAGTATTGCCAAGCAAGGTCTGGAAACTGCACATGCCAGCTTTGAATTTTATCGTGATGGCCAGAAGCATCTACTAAAAGATGTGATGTCTCTGCCTGCGCAGAACCTGAATACTTTCCAGCTGAAAGGCCAGTCTGAAAAAGCCCCAGAATGGTATGTGCCCTATCATGGCAAAAAACTGCAAGGACAAGCATTACTGGATCAGATCCAGTCTTGGGAAGAGCATGGTATCGTCGAACCGAGTCATGCCAATGCACTGCGTGAATGTATTGCTCATCCGGAATGGTTTGACCTATCCGATCGTACCACTGTTCTATTTGGTGCCGCTTCTGAAGCAGGTCCACTGACCTGGTTGTCGAAATGGAAAGCCAATATCGTCGCAATTGACCTGCCGAATACCCGTGTCTGGGGCAAGATTTTAGATACAGTGAGTCAAGGCAACGCTACTTTATATGCACCATCAGTTGAAGCCCTTCCTGCTGATACTTCACTGGAAGTTTTAAAAGAAAAACTGGGGGCTAACCTGCTCACTCAGATTCCTGAAATTGCCCAATGGCTGATTCAGTTCAAACAGGATCTGGATCTCGCGGCGATTGCTTATCTGGACGGTGAAAAGCACGTACGTGTTTCCATGGCGATGGATGCCATTATGAAATATGTCAGCAAGCAGAAAGCCAATACCAGCCTGATGTATATGTGCACCCCGACGGATGTATATGCAGTTCCAGAAGAAGTCGTTCAGGCTTCACAAAGCAAATACCAGCAGTTGTCGAAATTGGAAAGTACTTTAACCAAAGGCATTTCACTGATTTCACGCAAGCATTTTTTCCAGAAAAATAAGCAGGATCTGTTTAAGGTTGGCGATAAGTCTTATGGTGTTTGTGACTGTCTGGTCATTGAGCAAGGTCCGAACTATGCACTGGCTAAACGCATCCAGCAATGGCGTGCAACATTGGCACGTGCTAACGGGCAGCAAGTGAGCATCAATATCGCTCCTTCAACAACGACTTATTCTGTGACCAAGAATCCACTGCTGAAAGCTGCATTTAACGGTGCCAGCCTATTTGATGTAGAAGCATTCGCTCCTGAAACCACCAATGCGATTATGGCGGCATTGTGGATTCACGACCTACGTAATCCTGAATCTGTGGCCAATCCTGATATACAACTCAACCATCCACTTGAGTTGATGATGTCAGGCGCAAATCATGGCGGTTTATGGCGTGTGGCTTATCTGGCACGTACTGCTCTGCCTTTTGCTGCGCTGTATGGTTTTGCAACGGATAAATTACCAAAGGGATTATTGGGTAAGAAGTTGAAGAAGTAATTCTTCTTAAATAGATAGATCTCTCTCCAGAGCAAGTTTTAAGGTAATACTCAAATATGGGTTAGTGAAAAAGTATTTTTACTTTACCCTCACCTCCTTGCGTAGCAATGTTACTCATCCCATAGGGAGAGGGTGTTTTCTTTGTGAAATTAATACTTCTTTTGGATCTTCAAGAAGATTCCCTCTCCTGAGCAAGCTTTAAAGCATTGCTTTAAAAGTACAGCGCAAGTGAGGGTTAGAGAGAGGTTTCAATAATTCCCCCTTGCGCAGTGGCGCTGCTCGTCCCATAGGGAGAGGGATTATCATGTGATTTATCTATAACTTCCAAATGGAAATTCCCTCTCCCGAGCAAGCTTTAAAGCACTGCTTTTAAAGCGCAGCGCAAGTGAGGGTTAGGGAGGGGTCATCTTTTATTTAAATCCCTCATCTCTTGCAGAAGAGGAGTACTCCTATCTTCCACAAGGAAATATAAAAATCACCCATAAAAAAACGCTGCCTAAGCAGCGTTTTTTACATCGAATCTTCTTAGAAAACTTTCAGAAGAATCCAGTACAAACCACCTGATAAACAGATCGTTGCTGGCAGTGTAAATACCCAGGCAGACAGAATTGATTTGACCATTTTAAAGTTTAGGCCCGACTTGTTCGCCACCATGGTACCTGCAACTGCAGAGTTCAGGACATGAGTGGTAGATACTGGCATACCAAAGCCATCAGCAGCAGCGATCGTAGACATGGCTACCAGTTCGGCAGACATCCCCTGACCATAAGTCATGTGCTCTTTACCGATCCGCTCACCGACAGTTACCACAATTCGTTTCCAACCCACCATGGTACCTAAACCCAATGCCAAGGCTGTTGCCACTTTCACCCAGGTCGGAATGTATTGCAGGAATGAATCCAGATTGTCACGGTATTCATCGACGGTTTGTTCCTGAGCCTCGCTCATTGCCGGTAAAGCTTCTGCTTTATCCAGACGTTTAAACGCTGTGGTGCTCAGGTACATGTCGTTACGGAATTCTGAAACTTGTGTTTCTGGGACATCTTTAATATTGCTGTAGCTACCGACTTTATCACCCAAATGATCTGTCAGGCTTGCCAGTGCAGGAACAACCTCAGCATTCAATTCTTTGGTTTGAATGTAGGTCGTGATGATGGCACGTGCTTTTTCGTCCGGAATATCTTCATGCTGCGGATAAATCGCATCAGCCGTTTGCGCAGACAACTGGCCAAAAGACTGGATATGAGCTGCATCCAGATTTTTGTTCAGTGAATATGCCAAAGGTACACAGCCGATCAGGATCAGCATGATCAGACCCATACCTTTTTGACCATCGTTTGAACCGTGCGCGAAGCTTACACCTGTACAGGTAAAGATCAGAATGGCACGAATCAGCGGTGGCGGTGGCTTGTTCCCTTCAGGTGGCTTGAACAGTTCAAGCTGCTTTCTGAAGATCTTTTTCACCAGCAGAAATAGCACTCCAGCAAAAGCAAAACCGATCAAAGGTGAGAACAGCAATGCTTTACCAACTTTCAGCACCTGCTCCATATCCACACCAGAAGCGCCACCACCCGAATTCAGCAGGTAGTTCATGATGCCTACACCCAGAATCGAACCGATCAGGGTATGTGAACTGGAAGCAGGAATGCCAAGAAACCAGGTGCCCAGATTCCAGAGAATCGCAGCGATCAGCATGGCAAAGACCATGGCAAAACCGGCACCTGTGCCGACATTCATGATCAGTTCGACAGGCAATAATGCAATGATTCCGTATGCAACAGCACCACTGGCCACCATTACCCCAAGGAAATTACAAAAACCTGCCCACATGACTGCAACCGGTGCAGACAATGCATTGGTATAAATCACGGTCGCAACCGCATTGGCCGTGTCGTGGAAACCGTTGACGAATTCAAAGCCCAGCGCAATGAATAACGCCGTGCCTAAAAGAATCATTGAATACAGACCTATCGGTGGGACATGAGCTAAATCTGAAGTCAATTGGAAGCCGATATAGATCAGCGTGGAGATAATTAGAGTCAGAAACACCGGCATAAAAAATTTCGGTGTTGGCACATGAACATTGGCCGGCTTATCAGAAGGCGACTGTTGTGCTGAACCTAAGGGAGTTTGATTAGAATTCATGCAAGCAGGAATAGAGGATTCAAGAATCCCCATATTGTTCAGTTAAATTGTGACAATTATATGACAAAGTGCTGTCATATAAACCAGTTTTTTAGACTTTCTCGTTGCCGTTTATCCTGTAACCACATGCTCTAAATTTTAAAAATATATCAATATAATCAATTATTTATTAAAAATAAAACGCTTGAATCCCCCAGCTTTATTCATGTTTTGCAATATATCTGATCATTCCTACCCGGCTGTCATATTTCCGAGCCTGTCATATTTGATTAAAGATTAGCTTTGTTATATGACACTCTGATGAAAGCTGCTTACATTTTATTTTCCAGTCGCACGCTTTTATCAAGAACTTTAATTTCCAGATTTCCATCTGTTTTCAACTTTCTATACCGGCTTGAGTTTCTTTATCAAATTTTCATATCAAGCATATCCAGCATTCTGTATAAGCACTACAGAAAACTACGCACTAATCTGTTAAGATTATTGCCGTTTTTGATGCTTACTGAGAAAGTTTGAATGTCCACACTTGCCACCCTAAAAGAACTTCTTGCCAAGAGAATTTTAATTATCGATGGTGCGATGGGTACCATGATCCAACGCCATAAATTGGAAGAAGCCGATTATCGTGGTGAGCGTTTTGCTGATTGGGCATACGACCTTAAAGGCAATAACGACTTACTTGTGCTGACTCAGCCACAGATTATTCAAGGCATTCATGAAGCATATCTTGAAGCTGGTGCCGATATTATTGAAACCAATACCTTTAATGGTACTCGTGTTTCAATGTCTGATTATCACATGGAAGATCTGGTTCCTGAGATAAACCGTGAAGCAGCGCGTCTGGCTAAAGAAGCTTGTGCAAAATACTCAACCCCGGAAAAACCACGTTTTGTGGCAGGTGTGATTGGGCCGACATCACGAACCACTTCTATTTCTCCAAATGTAAATGACCCTGCCTTCCGTAATATCACTTTTGACGAATTGAAAGTGAATTACATCGAATCAACCAAGGCCTTGATTGAAGGTGGCGTCGATATCATCCTGATCGAAACCGTATTTGATACTTTAAATGCCAAAGCTGCGATCTTTGCAGTGAAGGAAGTGTTTAAAGAACTGGGCACTGAATTGCCACTCATGATTTCAGGTACAATTACTGATGCATCTGGCCGTACCTTGACTGGTCAAACTGCGGAAGCGTTCTGGAACTCAATGCGTCATGCAGAACCGATCTCGATTGGTTTCAACTGTGCACTGGGTGCAGATGCCATGCGTCCACACGTAAAAACTGTGTCTGATGTGGCGGATACTTTTGTGTCTGCGCATCCTAATGCCGGCTTGCCAAATGCCTTCGGTGGTTATGATGAAACTCCAGAAGAAACTGCAGCTTTCATTAAAGAATTTGCTGAAAGTGGTCTAATCAACATCACCGGTGGTTGTTGTGGTACCACTCCCGATCACATCCGCGCGATTGCTCAAGCAGTTGAGGGTATTGCTCCGCGTAAAGTACCTGAAATTGAACCAGCATGTCGCCTCAGTGGTTTAGAGCCATTTAACATCACCAAAGATTCATTGTTCGTGAACGTCGGTGAACGTACCAACGTCACCGGTTCGAAAAAATTCCTGCGTCTGATCAAAGAAGAAAACTTCGCTGAAGCACTAGATGTTGCCCGTCAACAGGTTGAAGCCGGTGCACAGATCATCGACATCAACATGGATGAAGGCATGCTCGATTCAGAAGGTGCGATGGTGCATTTCCTGAATCTGGTCGCATCTGAACCTGATATTTCACGTGTGCCAATCATGATTGACTCATCAAAATGGGAAATTATTGAAGCCGGTCTGAAATGCGTCCAAGGTAAAGCGGTTGTTAACTCGATTTCTTTGAAAGAAGGTTATGACGAGTTTGTAGAACGTGCCCGCCTCTGCCGTCAGTACGGTGCAGCTGTGATCGTCATGGCATTTGATGAAAATGGTCAGGCTGATACTGCGGAACGCAAAAAAGAAATCTGTAAGCGTTCTTATGACGTGCTGGTAAATGAAGTTGGCTTCCCGTCTGAAGACATTATCTTTGACCCGAACGTGTTCGCGGTAGCAACCGGTATCGAAGAACACAACAACTATGCAGTAGATTTCATCGAAGCGACTGGCTGGATTAAACAGAACCTGCCAAATGCGATGATCTCTGGTGGTATCTCGAATGTATCTTTCTCATTCCGTGGTAATGAGCCGGTACGTGAAGCGATCCATGCAGTATTCCTGTACTACGGTATCCAGCAAGGTCTGACTATGGGTATCGTAAATGCCGGTCAGCTGGCGATTTACGATGACATCGACAAAGACCTGAAAGATGCAGTTGAAGATGTGATCCTGAATCGTAACCAGGGTGAAAGCGGCAATGAAGCCACTGAAAAACTGCTTGAAATTGCTGAAAAATACCGTGGTCAAGGTGGCGCTCAAAAAGCGGAAGAAAACCTTGAATGGCGTAATGAACCCGTTGAAAAGCGTCTTGAATATGCGCTGGTCAAAGGTATCACTACCTACATCGATCAGGATACTGAAGAAGCTCGCCTGAAAGCAGTTCGTCCACTCGATGTAATCGAAGGCCCATTGATGGCGGGTATGAACGTCGTTGGTGACCTGTTCGGTGCCGGTAAAATGTTCCTGCCACAGGTGGTGAAATCTGCACGTGTCATGAAACAGGCCGTAGCTTGGTTGAACCCGTACATCGAAGCGGAAAAAACCCAAGGTGAAGCCAAAGGTAAAATCCTGATGGCGACCGTAAAAGGCGACGTACATGACATCGGTAAGAATATCGTAGGCGTGGTACTGGGCTGTAACGGTTATGACGTGGTTGATCTTGGTGTGATGGTGCCATGTGAAAAGATTCTGCAAACTGCGATTGATGAGAAAGTTGACATCATCGGTTTATCTGGTCTGATCACCCCTTCTCTAGATGAAATGGTCTTCGTTGCTAAAGAAATGCAGCGTAAAGGTTTTAACATTCCATTGATGATTGGTGGTGCGACGACTTCTAAGGCACATACGGCTGTGAAGATTGCCCCTCAATACCAGAATGATGGCGTGTACTACACAGCTGATGCCTCTCGTGCTGTAGGTGTAGCGACTCAATTGCTTTCTTCCGAGATGAAGCCAAAACTGGCAGCAGACTATGCAGCGGATTATGAAAAAATCCGTACCCGTCTTGCCAACAAACAGCCGAAAGCAGCGAAACTGTCTTATGCTGAATCGGTTGAAAATGGTTTCAAAATCGACTTCGACAAGAATGCACCAGTCAAACCAAACTTCATCGGTTCACAAACTTTCACCAACTATCCTTTAGAAACCTTGGTGGAATACTTTGACTGGACACCATTCTTTATTTCCTGGAGTCTGGCAGGCAAATTCCCGAAAATTCTGGAAGATGAAATCGTTGGTGAAGCAGCACGTGATCTGTATGCACAAGCACAAGCAATGTTGAAAGACATTATCGACAATAAACGTTTCGATGCGCGTGCAACGTTCAGCATCTACCCTGCAAATCGTACCGGTTCAGATACGGTTGCGGTAACAGATGAAGCTGGCAATGTAACGCATACCTTCGAGCACCTACGTCAGCAGTCTGACAAAGTAACTGGTAAAGCGAACTACTCTCTGGCTGACTTTATTGCGCCTAAAGATGTGGCTCAGGATTACTTGGGTGGCTTTACCGTTTCGATCTTCGGTGCGGAAGAGTTGTCTCAGGAATATAAAGCCAAAGGTGATGACTATAATGCAATTATGGTTCAGGCCTTGGGTGACCGTTTTGCGGAAGCGTTCGCAGAGCATCTGCACCAGCGGATCCGTAAAGAGTTCTGGGGCTATCAGGCAGACGAAACGCTGGACAATGATGAATTGATTAAAGAGAAGTATGTCGGCATCCGCCCTGCACCGGGCTACCCTGCTTGTCCTGAACATTCTGAAAAAGCGCCATTGTTTGACTGGTTAGGTACGACTGAGAAGATGGGTACTTACCTGACTTCTAGCTTTGCAATGTGGCCACCTTCATCAGTAAGCGGTTTCTACTATGCGAACCCTGAAACTGAATACTTTAACGTGGGCAAAATCTCTGGCGATCAGCTGGAAGATTATGCAAAACGTAAGGGCTGGACACTGGATGAAGCGAAACGCTGGTTAGCGCCAAATCTGGATGATTCGATCGTGTAAGAATCCTCTAATTTAGAGTAGAAAAAATCCCCTCACTTGAGGGGATTTTTTGTTTTTTTAAATCTCCCCTAACCCCTCTTTTTCAAAGAGGGGGAATTTCGCGTATCAAATTGATTACGTGACAACTCCTCCCTTTTCTAAAGGGAGGTTGGGAGGGATTGAATCTTATATTTTTTAAAATCATAGAATGATAAAAGTTTTCTGAAATCAGAAGTATTCTTATCTTCGAATTCTAATAAAAATAATTTTAAATCATCTAAAGATAATTTTTCTGTATGAGTAAAATAAGCTACAGCTTTTAATTTATTACTCGCCACAATTTCTTCTGAACTATATATATCTGCAATAGATCTCTTTCATAAATCAAAAAACGATCTTCTTTTTGGTTAATATTTGCACTCCAGATTTCTTGGCATTCATGCATAATCTGCGGATGAAATACATCGATTCAAACAAGCTTTCTGATCCTCA
>NZ_JBHDVN010000080.1:0-9510 GCF_046635365.1 Acinetobacter sp. NIOH-H-8 | reverse complement strand
TTAGAGGAATAGCTACTCGATATGACAAGCTCAAAAGAAATTATCAAAGTGCTGTTGCCTTAGCCTGTATATTTTTATGGCTACCTTTATAGGTTTAATTATGAACAGTAAATGTCAACAGACCCTAGAAATTATTTATAAATAAAATTATGAAGTGAACATAAGTTAAATACAAGGTTTTTAGTAAAAATCTGGTTATTTTTATAAACGCAGATTCAAATTACAAGTGTGACACATTTGTAGTTAGTTGAAAAATTTAGGTATATCCATAGAATCATTAGAGCCTATCCAGTATTAATTTCATTCTTTTTTAGCAATTGAAAAAATAATTTGTTAAATTCCCCTCATGAGAAAACCATATCCAGCAACATTAGTCGAGAAGCTTTTAAAGAAATTGAACCGCTACGATTGAGCGGAAGAAAACAAACACGTCCAAGAGTCATTGATGTCTATGAAGTATTTTGCGCATTGCTCTATATTCTAATAAGTGGATGCCAATGGAGTATGCTTCCTCGAGACTTCCCATCTAAAAGCACTGTGCATTATTACTTCTCGATTTGGAATAAAAAGTCTTCAGAAACTGAACCTAGCATACTTGAGCAAGCTTTAAAAAAATGTGGTTGGCGAGGCCCGTATCAGCAATGGATGGAAAGAACAAACGGGCTTTATCATGATTGATTCACAAAGTGTAAAAAACACAGATACTGCACGTGATAAAGGGTATGATGCTGGTAAAAAAGTTTCAGGCATTAAAAGACATATTATTGTTGATACTGAAAGTCTCCCGCATGGAATATTGGTTACGACAGCAGATAAAACAGATCGTCAAGGTGCGTTAGATACTATAACTTTGCATAAAGATAGCTTACAAAATGTAGAGGTTGTACTTGTTGATGGCGGTTATACAGGTGAACCCTTTTCTTTGGCTGTTAATAATTTAATCGGATCCCGAGTTGATGTAGCTAAAAGAAGTGAATTGCATAAATTTGCAGTCATTCCACAACGCTGGGTTGTGGAAAGATCATTTGCTTGGTTAGAAAAGTATAGAAGGCTCTGGAAAAACTGTGAAAAGCACCTAAATACGAACCTTCAGTTCATTAATTGAGCCTTTTTAAAGCTACTTTTGCATAGAAAATATTCTGGATAGGTTCTAAGTGATCACCTTTAAATTTATGGAAAGCAATTACACAAAATTATTTACAGGCTCTGCAGTTGCATTAGCTTGAAGCCTGTATATATATATTTGGCTACCTTTATCGGGTAAATTCTATACTTGAAATGTCAACAGCCCCAATACAAAATCTGAGAAATATATGAGTGCAGAAGCCACATCTATCAGCCTTTTATCCCCTGTCATATTGCTCACGGCTGCAGTGATCGCAGTCCCCTTAATCAAGCGCCTAGGATTAAGCTCGGTATTGGGATATTTAATTGCAGGATTAATTATTGGTCCATTTGGACTGGCATTTTTCTACGATTCTGCGTCTATTTTGCATATCGCTGAGCTTGGTATTGTGATGTATCTGTTTGTGATTGGACTAGAAATGCGTCCATTGTATTTATGGAGTTTAAGGAAAGAAATTTTTGGATTAGGTACATTACAAATTAGTGCCTGTTCATTGGGGCTAACGGCTGTAGGCTTGGTCTATGGCTATTCTTGGCAAGTGAGTTTTGTGTGTGCTGCAGGCTTTGTACTCACCTCAACTGCAATTGTAATGCAACTTTTGGGAGATCGTGGAGACATTGCTCAACCACGAGGACAAAAAATTGTCTCGATTCTGCTGTTTGAAGACTTGTTGATTGTACCTTTATTGGCAATTGTCGCTTTTATCGCACCGAATCATGTTGTTGAAAGTACTTCTACGCGTTTGCAGAGCATCGGAATTGGTTTAATTTCAATTGCAGGTTTAATCGCTGCAGGCTATTGGTTGCTTAATCCTTTATTTCGCTTATTAGCTGCAGCCAAAGCCCGTGAAGTCATGACTGCAGCAGCACTCTTGGTGGTGCTCGGCGCAGCATTACTGATGCAAGTCAGTGGCTTATCGATGGCTATGGGGGCTTTCCTTGCAGGGGTATTACTCTCCGAATCCACTTTTCGCCATCAGATTGAAGCAGATATTGAACCGTTTCGTGGCATATTGCTCGGATTATTTTTTCTAGGTGTAGGCATGTCACTAGACCTTAACATCGTAAAAAATAACTGGGTGTTAATCTTAAGTGCTGTACTTCTGCTGATGTTTGTCAAAGCATCCATGATTTACCTGATTGCACGCATGACCAAAAGTTCACACTCCGAAGCACTCGATCGCGCATTACTGATGGCTCAAGGGGGTGAGTTTGCTTTTGTACTCTTTACTGCCGCCATGAGTTCTCAAGTCATTAGTGCTGTTGAACGCTCAAACCTGACTGCGATTGTAGTCTTATCGATGATTTTGACCCCGATTATTGGCTTTTTATTTAAACGTTTTACCCAAACTACAGAACAAACTTCTTTAGAAAATATCCGTATTGCCGAAGGACTTTCTGGAAAAGTATTGATGATTGGTTTCGGTCGTTTTGGACAAGTCTCCAGTCAATTACTGCTTGCTCGAGGGATTGATGTGACCATCATTGATAATGATATCGACATGATTCAAAACGCTGAAAGATTTGGATTTAAAATTTACTATGGCGATGGTTCTCGTTTAGATATTTTACATGCCTCGGGAGCAGATACGGCTGAGGCAATTGTTGTTTGCGTAGACCACAAAGAAACGACGAATAAGATTGTAGAGTTGGTGCAACATGAATTTCCTTTAACCAAGTTACTGGTTCGCTCTTATGACCGTGAGCATGCGCTGCATTTAGCAAAACAAAATGTGGATTATATGATTCGAGAAACCTTCGAGTCGGCAATGCTATTTGGCGGTGCCATTTTAGAAGAATTGGGTGTTGACAAGAGTAATGTTGAAGAAATTAGCCAAGAAATCCGAGAACGAGATAAGGAACGTTTTGAAACCGAAGTTGCAGCAGATGATGTCTATGCGGGTATCGGTTTGCAATACACAGGACCGCGTCCGACTGCACCTTTAATCACACCAAAGCACACAGGGCAAATTCTGAATGAAGATGACACTCAGCAATAATTTCACGTATTAAGCCCAAATAAAAAAGAGGTCTGTGTAGACATTTTTTTTGTAAGCATCCGCTGAACCCCATACCTATTTTTTTAATTCCGTTCAAGTTTCCAGCGGTGTGGCAGTAATTCTTCTATTTGGGGCACTTTTTGTGTCGGCTATTGAATAGAATTGATGATTCTCGTCGAGAAGGTTTAGCGATTGAAGCAGAATTCTCATTACCAACAATTCGGGTTATTCGTACGTTGAATCAGTTGCTAGAGTGGCGAGAAAATCCGTTAGTTATTCGGTTTGAGAATAGTCTGGAGTTTATCAATCATGAATGTGGGCGCTGGGGAACTGAATAAGGTATTCGTATTGAATATATTCAACCAGGTAAGCTACAGCAGAATGCGTATATTGAACATTATAATCCAACTATACGCTATAGCTGTCTAAGTACGCATTTATTTGAAACACTGGAAGAAGTGCAAGATTATGCAACGAGTTGGCTGTGGCATTACAACCATGAAAGACCACACCAAGCAAACAGACGAAGGCTACCTCTAATTAATGGCTGCTTGACCTCTATTTTTAACTTCGGTTATTTATGGGCGGATTACCCTTGTCATTATATTGACATCAAATCTTCATAGCTCTGTCATTTGTTAGTGTTGATATAAACCAATAAATTTAAAAAGATTAAATGAGGATAAAATATGGCAGGGTTATCCATCTGGCATGTACTAATTTTTGCAATTGTAGTGATCTTACTGTTTGGTACTTCTAAACTAAAAAATCTAGGAAAAGATGTAGGGGGTGCAATCAAGGACTTTAAGAAATCTGTCCGTGAAGAAGAAGAAGCTGAGGCAGCTCAACTTCAGTTCCCTCGAACGATTGATGCGAAAGTTAAAGCCAGTGAGAGTTCAATCAAGAATTGAGGTATTGCTATGCTCAATATTGGAATGACTGAGCTGTTGGTCTTTGGGGCAATTGCCTTGCTCATTCTTGGACCAGATAAACTCCCTGAAGCGATACGTTTTATAGGTAAATGGTCAGCCAAAATCAAAAGGATCGCCGGCAATATACAAAATGATCTTGACCGTGAATTGCGACTATCGGAACTACGGGAACAAATGCAAAGCGAGCTGAAACGTATTCAGGAATTAGAAATCAAAATGCAGGCACAAATGGATAATATAAATGTAATCCATCAGCCCATCATTAGAAATCCGGAACAACATCTTTTGAACTATGAGCTGACTTACCAATTAATTAATGAATCAGTTTCACCTGTTCATTTACCGCCAATCCAGCTGAATAAAGTGACAAAACAAGAAAAAATTTATGCTGATATAAAGGTGGCCGTATGAGTATTTTGCCTTCGACTCAAACCAACAACGATACCCGGCAAATCCTGTTAGAAGAAATGCCAATTACCAGGCATCTAGTGATTCTGCGAAAGCACCTTTTCAAAATTGTGGGCGTATTATTAGGACTATTCTTATGTTTACTGCCTTTTGCAAGCCAAACTTATCAGCTTTTATCAAAGCCTTTACGCGCTCAGTTACCTGAAAGCTCTACCATGATTGCAACAGATGTGACTGCGACTTTCATGGCTCCATTTAAGTTGAACTTCTTTATTGCTTTACTTATCGCCATGCCTTTTATTTTGTATCAACTTTGGGCCTTCATTAGACCAGCATTGTACCTAAAAGAAAAAAAGTTAGCTTTACCACTATTAATCAGCAGTATTGTACTGTTTTATGCAGGTATTGCTTTTGCCTATTTAATCGCTTTACCTTCTATCCTTCATTTTTTTATCAGCGTATCACCTGACACTGTTGCACCGATGACCGATATCAATAGTTATCTGGCTTTTTGTTTAAAACTATTTTTAGTTTTCGGATTTACTTTTGAAATCCCTATTATCACGCTCCTGCTTATTATAATTGGTGTTGTCAGCACACAGACCTTGGTGGAAAAAAGACGATTTATTGTGGTGGGATGTTTTTTTATTGCCATGTTTGTGACACCACCCGATGCCCTATCAATGATTATGTTAGCTGTTCCAATGTGGCTGTTATTTGAATTAGGCTTAGCGGCAGGAAAATGGATAGAAAAATGATGCCCGGACATAACTGAATAATAATAAAAAGAACATAAAAGAAGAAAATATTCTATGAGCAGCTTAAGCTGCTTTTATTTTTAATATATAAATCAATATTATATTTAATAAATCCGCAATATTAGCTTCACCTGACTGTCATATTCAACCGCTAATTTATTCCTGACTTTAAAACAACCAGACCTTAGTTATGGGAATAAAATAATGACAGATTACTTACCTTATGATGAAAATCAGGAATTGGATAATAATACATCAGATAATCATCATTTTCGGGATATTTTAGAACAATCCATTTCTCGTCGTGCTTTAATTGCCAAAACTGCAAGTGGGGCTGCAGCATTGGCCCTTGCATCCTCTCTGGCTGGATGTGGGGACAGCGGTAATAGCTCTTCTCTGCCGCCAACCGAGACTGTACCAAACCCGCCTGCTAGTGACCCAAATGCAAAACCAGAGCAACTGAACTTTACACCAGTTGCTAAAAACTTGAACGATATCGTCACTGTACCAGACGGTTATGAAGCCAATGTCCTGTATGCACTTGGAGATTCTATTAATCCTGCATATTCAGACTGGGATGACAACAATATCCCGAATGGGCCAAGCTTTCAGTTTCGCTCTGGCGACTGCCATGATGGAATGAGTTTTTTTGGCTTAAATATCACTTCTGGCCGCTATGACCCGACTGTGTCTGAGCACGGTCTACTCGTTATGAACCATGAATATATCAATCCGACTTTTTTACATCCTCAAGGTCCAACCAAAGTTGATGGTCGCCGCCCTGAAGATGAAGTCATTCGTGAGACAAATGCACATGGTGTTTCAATCATTCATATCAAAAAAGACAATTCCAATCAAAAAATAGAAATTGTCAAAAATTCGATTTATAACCGTCGAATTACTGCCTCAACTGTCATGAGCTTTTCAGGCCCTGCGAGTGGATCTACTCTTCTATCTACACGCTTTTCACCAAGTGGAAAATTAACACGCGGTACGCATAACAACTGCGGCAACGGCTATACCCCATGGGGTACTTATCTCACCACTGAAGAAAACTTTATTGGTTACTTTGTCCGTAGCAAAACTGATGATGCTCATCGCTTACCGCAAGAAACGGTCGCTTTGGAGCGTTATGGTTTAAAAGCGGGTTCAAGCTCACGTTATGGCTGGGAATCTGCAATAGGTACAATTGAACCTCAGGATCTTTATAATCGATGGAGCGCAGATATTACTGCCGGTGATGCTAGCAAGGATTATCGTAATGGCCCCAATACTTTTGGCTGGATTGTAGAAATTGATCCATTTGATAGCCGACAAAATCCAGTTAAGCGTACAGCCTTAGGACGTTTTGCCCATGAAGACTGTCGTGCCAGTCGTGCTCGTGAAGATGATAACCTGGCTTTCTATATGGGCGATGACTCACGTGGAGAATATATATATAAGTTTGTTTCTGACTATAAATGGAGTGAAAACGACCGTAATGGTGGTTATGCAGTCGGAGATAAATATATGGATCATGGCAAGCTTTATGTTGCTAAATTTAATGCAGACGGGAGTGGTCAATGGATTGAGCTGAGTTATGGTATTAATGGTTTGAATGAGCTGAACAATATCTATCCTTTTAATTCCCAAGCAGATGTCGTGACCTTTGCTCGTCTAGCCGCAGATAGCGTAGGGGCTACTAAAATGGATCGTCCAGAATGGGTTGCAGTTAATCCTGAGAATGGAGAAGTCTATGTTACGCTCACTAATAACTCTAACCGCGGCACTACACATGCCTTAGATGCAGCCAATCCACGTAACTATAGCGATCCTGAGGGTGGCAGAGGTAATGTAAATGGTCATATTATCCGCTTACATGAAGATAAGGATACGACCACAGCCATCACATTCAAATGGGATATTTACCTATTTGGTGCTGAAGCTAAAATGGCACAAAATATTAATCTATCAGGTTTGAATGATAATAATGATCTGTCTTCACCAGATGGGATGTGGTTTGACCCTCGTGGTGTACTCTGGATTCAGACTGATGATGGTGCTTATACAGATACGACCAATTGTATGATGTTGGCTGCTTTACCTGGTAAGGTTGGAGATGGTACTCGAACAATCACATCTTCTGGTCAGGAAACTATTGTCGGTGCTCAAGTCTCAGATCAAACTTTACGTCGTTTCCTGACAGGTCCGAAAGGCTGCGAGATTACGGGGGTAACCATGACACCAGACTATAAAGCGATTTTCATTAACGTACAGCATCCTGGAGAAGATTCTCGAAGTTATGATAAGCCCACTAGTCATTGGCCTGCATCACAGACTAACTCGTCTGCCACTTCCCGGCCACGCTCTGCAACTGTAGTGGTCACTCGTAAAGATGGTGGAACTATAGCTGGATAAATAACTGACTTATCTCAAAATGCTGGCTTGATGCTGGCATTTTTGTTTTATCTTACCTGCCTGATTTACCCAATTATTGTTTTAGCATAACCATTGTCTTTTCTTGTGAATACAGCATCAGAGTGCTTAGTTACCGTCCAGAGTTGTGTAAGTGGTTAGGGCAAATTACAGGTTTTATCTCAAACCCAAACTTTATGTTTTGCTAGTACACGAAACTCTGTAATTTGCAATATAGTGATAGCTAATCACTATGAGGGGTAAGATACAAGCTAGTACACCATCACAATTGGAGCAGAAATTATGCTTGAATACATTCTTAGATGATGCTGAAAAGTCTTTGAGTTTTAATCAATAAACAAGAGTATCCATGTCTACCCTCAACTTTACTTATTTTCAGATAGCAACCAATCGAGAGCACTCATTTTTACAATACCATTATAATTTGCTTCAGCCCCTATCGTGTCTAAGGTAAGTAAATATTTGGGATACGAATCAGAAATTTTCTGTAATGGACGTAACTCTCGGCTGAGTGTCTCCTCATTGAGCGTTTCTAATGCCACTTGATAATAAGTTAAATTCTGTAAAGTATCGACAGCAACAAAATCAATTTCATATTCATCAACCCGCCCTACATAGACCGTATAACCTCGTCTGATAAGCTCAAGATAAATTACATTTTCTAAGATATGACCTTGATCAGCATTAGCATCAGGCAACATGATCCGGCGCAATCCGACATCAACTAAATAGTATTTTTCAGAGGATTGTAATAACTCACGCCCGCGTACTTTAAATTGTGCAACACTATAAAATAACAAACTGTCCTGTAAGCCCTGAATATAGCGTTTTACTGTTTCAAATGAAATTTTAACCCCATTTGTAACAAAGGTATTTTTAATTTTATTGATGGAAATAGGTGAGCCTGTCACGCTTGCCAAATATCTTGCGACACGCTCGAGAGAGTTAATATCGGCAGTATTCAAACGGGGAATAACATCTTTAAACATTACACTGGCATAGACCGCTTGCAAGTAATCATAAGTTTCTTGCTGGCTAGTCATGGCAAGCGTATAAGGGAAACTACTGCGCGTATACATGGCATACAAATCACGATTGGATAATTGTTGGATGATCGGATTATTTTCAATATGCCACTGTTTAAATTCTTGGAATGACAAAGGTAGAACATGTTGCTCGATATAGCGTCCTGTAAGTAAAGTCGCAAGTTCTCCACTTAGAAAGAATGCGTTTGAGCCTGTAATATATAAATCGATATAATCCCGAACATATAAAGAGTCGACCACTTTCTCAAAATTGGTAACATGTTGTATTTCATCTAAAAAAACATAGTTTTTTTTACTTTTATCAACTTTGGACAATACATAATCATGTAGTTTACGGTAATCGGTGAGTTCTTCAAATTCCATAAATTCGAAGTTGATGGCAATGATGTTTTCGGCTTGTACACCCTGTGCTTTTAGGTCTTGTTGAAACATCGCCAATAAGGTGGATTTTCCAGAGCGACGTACACCTGAAAGTACTTTAATAACATCACGGTTTTGCCATGCATTCAGAAATTTTAAGTAACCATCACGTCGAATATTAGCGCTTCTCATTATTTACACTTAGAATCTAAATTTTTAATAAATTATATCAAATTTTAGAACTCATATGTAAATACATTTAACTTTTAAAAAAGTTTAAAGGTTAAGTGAAACATTCAAAGCTGCTGTTGAAGCATGCGGATAGTAAATGTAATAAAAGGTGGTGTTTCAAAAAGTATGCTGATTATATTTTAACCACAATTGAAATCTCATAAAGCATTAAAAATATAGTGAATTTAATTTACTTATTTTCAATTTCTCTATTGACAGAATTAACTAGCATACT
>NZ_JBHDVN010000079.1:0-9668 GCF_046635365.1 Acinetobacter sp. NIOH-H-8 | reverse complement strand
AAAGATTTAGAATACTAAGTGAACGCTATCGAAATAGACGGAAAAGATTCGGTTTACGCATTAACTTAATCGCTGCACTGGTAAACCGGATGAACTTGCAATAACGACTTTCGCAAGAGATCTAATATTTAAATTAATTATTTTAATAAGGACTATTATGAAATTAAAAAATTTATCGCTCGCTATTTTCAGTACATTAATGCTAAGTGCGTGTGGTGGGGGTTCATCTTCTGATTCAAATGGCGGTAAAACTGGAACTGGAAATACTACCCTTACAAAACCTGACTTCCAACAATGGTCATCATTCTATATTGATGAATATTCCGACTCGGATCTAAATTATGAAATTGAACAGCTAACCTTTGATCAAGGGAATATCTATATAAAAGTAGACGAAACAACAGGCTGGGATGAAAGTGAAACTTTCTATCTAACTGAAAATGGATTATATGATCACGGTTCTACACATGCGACCTATGGCAAATTGCAAGGGACTATTACGGCTAATGCAACCACCTGGAAGCAAGTTCCATATTCTCCAATTAATTCCACAGGATTAAGCAGTACACTTACATTCAAGGTCTTTGATATTAGTGGTAAAAATATTGCTCAAGTCCTCAGTCCAGAGCATTATGTCAATTTAAAATATAATTTACTCGATACCTACCCTATGGGAGAAAAAGGGGAAGATTTTTATCGAGTACTTTCTAATTCAATATTCCCTACCGGATCTACTTGTATTCAATTTCAAACTATTGATAACTCACAAAAATATATTGAGCTATATAAATATTCACTTGAAGATTATGTACAAGATTATTTGAAACTTGAATGGGCTGATATTTCAAAAGATAGTAAATATGCCAAACATACTTTCAAGGATGCTATAGCATATCTAGATCTTAGAGAAGATCAGCAATGGGGACTAGCTGAATATAAGAGCAAATATTATGAAGTTGATTATCATCCAGCTGGAGAAGAATATAATATTAAAAATATTTTAGCCGCATCTAAAGCACTGGTTAATTCAGCATCTGCTCAGGACAAACCAGCTCTACAGGAGTATGCAACTTTACAAGAGAATGCATGCACTTTATTTAATAATATTGCATCTGAAGAATTAAGAAAGCAAATTAAAAAATACTCATAATAACGTGATATAAAGTACTTCGAGTGCTTTATATTCATATTAAATAGGGACTCCAATTTAGTTGAGGTTCCTATTTTTAAATCAGTATTTCATTTTAAAAATTCAAAAAATTAACTGATCGACTACAATATCAGCTAAAGTAACTTTAAATTTCACATCCAAGTCCGCAAACTTCATTCCATAAACCCGGTTCTCATCATCCTGATATGCCGGTCTAGGATCGAGAGATAAAACGGCTTCAAGTTCTTCTAGCAATTGAGCAGATATTGTTCCTTTTTCTAATAATAATTTTTTTTGCTGTTCAGCGTCCTTACTCCACATCACGGACTTACGTGATGGTTCATCTTGCGCGTAGCCACTTTGCGCTTCAGGTACTGCATCCGAATATTGAATATAGGGTTTAATGTCTATAATCGGCGTTCCATCTAACAGGTCACTTCCTGTGACATAAACCCGGACATTTTTACCGACTTTTTCGACACGATTTAATTTCACGACTGATAAACCAATGGGTGCAGGACGGTACATACTACGTGTCGCAAACACCCCGATTTTCTGGTTTCCGCCTAAACGGGGTGGACGAACCTGCGGACGAAATTGCTGGCTCTGCTGATTTTTATTTTCATGAAACTCCCAGACTAACCAGAGATGACTAAACTCTTCGATACCTTCAAATGCGAGTAAATCATTATATGGGCCGGTCATTTCAACATAGCTTTCAACCTGTACCAAATTAGGTTGACGCGGGATGCCAAACTTTTCTTTATAGGGAGAATGCATATAGCCAATAATCGGCAGAGTGAGTTCGGTCATAATCACTTTTTTTGATAAGCTCAATTAAATATATTCAGTTTATAGAGAATGAATTTAGATTAGAATAGCAACCTGTTCTAATTTGATAACTTATTGAGACCTTTAATGGCTGCTTTTAACGTCGAAAAGATTACTCACGTCCACCATTGGAATGACACTTTATTCTCTTTTAAAACGACTCGTGACACTGCATTACGTTTTAAAAACGGTCAGTTTGTGATGATCGGTCTTGAAGTCAATGGCAAGCCTTTAATGCGTGCATATTCAATTGCAAGTGCAAACTATGAAGAAGAGCTGGAATTCTTCTCAATCAAAGTCCCAGATGGCCCTCTTACTTCTATTCTGCAAAAAGTAAAAGTTGGCGACGAAATCCTGGTTTCTAAAAAACCGACAGGCACACTGGTTCTTGATGATTTAAACCCAGGTAAAAACTTGTATCTTCTTTCTTCGGGTACTGGTCTTGCACCTTTCCTTTCTGTAATCCGTGATCCAGAAACCTATGAACGTTTTGAAAAAATCATCGTCGTTCACGGTACACGTTTCATTTCAGAACTGGCTTATCAAGATTTGATTCTTAACGAAATTCCAAACCACGAATTCTTTGGTGAATTGGGTGCTAAAGAAAAATTAGTGTATTACCCAACTGTTACTCGTGAAGAGTTCCATACGCAAGGTCGTGTAACCACTGCGATTGAATCTGGTCAATTATTCGAGAAAATCGGACTACCCCGTTTCAATCCTGAAACTGACCGTGCAATGCTCTGTGGTTCTCCTGCATTCTTGGACGACGTTGCTGCACTGCTAGATCAACACGGTCTGAAAGAATCTCCACGTATGGGTGTTCTGGGCGATTACGTGATTGAACGTGCATTCGTAGAAAAATAATCTGCAAAAATTCTTTTGCAATCCTAAAACGCATGCTTAAAGCATGCGTTTTTTATATCCAGTAAGTCTTAATCTGAAAGAATTAACCCAAGCTATTCTTTACTTAAAATTTCTTATAATTAGCGTATTTATAAAAATTTAATTACTTAAAACAGTAAAATAAATGATAAATATCAATGCCTGTATTATATTTTTTAGTCAAAAATTCCTTCTTAAATGTTAGAATATGTAACTGTAATTGATTTCTCATGAGGATTTATCCTCGCTAAAGACTTAGTTACATAAACTCTGTAAACTTTTAATTCGATCTATTTAGATCCCATTCTCCTGTTTCACCGTTTATGTAACCAAGCCGTTTTTTTATAGGCAAGGTATGAGCACTGAACAACCCTCCTCTCTCGAGCGTACAGGGTCTAAAGTCTATCGATATTTTGTTGTCGTACTGACTTTACTTGTTGCGCTGTACTTGATCATTCAAGGCGCTAAATTACTCAGCCTCGGTGGTACAAGCTATTATCTCATTGCAGGGATTGCCTATGTTGCAATCGCCATTTTATATGCGATGAAAAAAGCCTTTGGTTTCTGGCTTTCTATTGTTACTTTTATTGCAACCATCCTCTGGTCTATTGCTGAAGTTCAAGGTTTGAGCTTCTGGCAATATATCCCACGTCTGGTGGTTCCAACTATTCTGTTTGTCCTCAGCATGTGGGCAAGCAAAAGCCTGCCAGCACTCAATGCTGCAAAAATCAAAGCTGCCAATCTTGTTGGCTTTGCCGGTTTCTTTGCCTGTGTCGCAGCCCTGATTGCTGCGTTCTTCCCACATGGCAAAATCCTCAATCCTGTTGATATCGTACAAGACCCTGCACTGGCTAAACCGAATGCAGAAAACCCAGACAACTGGGAATATTTCGGTCGTAATGGTAACGGTACCCGCTTTGCACCGTACACTGACATTACCCCTGAAAATGTCAAAGATCTAAAAGTGGCTTGGACTTATCACACTGGTCGTGATACTTCTGCCGGTGTCGATGAAAATACACCAATTCAAATTGGTAGTACTTTATATTCATGTACACCGACTAACATCATTTCAGCAATTGATGGTGACAGTGGTAAAGCACTTTGGAAATATGATCCACATGCAAAAACTGCAGAGCATATCACTTGCCGTGGTGTTGGTTACTATGATGCAACTAAAGACAAATCTTTAACTGCAGCAGACTTACAAGCACCGGGTATTAAAGCTTGTCCACAACGTATCCTGACTTCTACTGTTGATGGCCGTTTAATTGCTTTGAACGCCAAAACAGGTGCTTTATGTCCTGAGTTTGGTGTGAATGGTCAAGTCGATGTCTTGCATGACATGGGCCCAACTGAACAAAGTAAACGTTATCACCCAACCTCGACCCCACTGATTGCGGGTCATGTCGCTGTATTAGGCGGTTGGGTACGTGATATTGTGCATGGTGAACCTTCTGGTGTTGTCCGTGCTTATGACGTTCGTACTGGTCAATTGGCTTGGGCTTGGGATGTCGGTAATCCTGAACTGGTTGGTGAACCTAAAGATGGCAAAGGCTTTACTTTAGAAACACCAAACATGTGGACCATCCCGACTTATGACAAAGACCTGAATCTGGTTTACTTGCCTACAGGTAATGGTCCTCCTGACTACTGGGGCGGCGACCGTAACGGAGCCAAAGAAAAATTTGGCTCTGCCATTGTTGCGGTAAATGCTTTGACTGGTAAAACTGTTTGGTCTTATCAAACTGTTCACCATGATGTCTGGGATTATGACTTGCCGTCACAACCTGTGCTTTACGACATGACTGATGATCATGGCAAAAAAGTGCCTGCGTTGATTCAAACTACCAAAATGGGTCAAATCTTCGTTCTTGACCGCCGTACTGGTAAACCAGTCACTAAAGTTGAAGAACGTCCAGTCGACACCAATGGTGCTGAAGGTGAAAAACTTTCTCCTACCCAACCATTCTCTGTTGGCATGCCACAAATTGGTAATGCAACATTGACTGAGCAGGATATGTGGGGCATCTCAACCTTTGACCAACTGGCTTGTCGTATCGACTTTAAAGATTCTGTCTATAACGGTCTATACACTGCACCTGGTGAAAAACCATATATCGAATGGCCTAGTCTGCTTGGTGGTTTCAACTGGGGTGGTATCTCCATTGATGAATCTACTGGCATGATGTACGTCAACGATATGCGTATGCCACTTCGTATGTCATTGGTTCGTAAAGAAGATATGAGTAAATATCATATCTCAACTGACGAAGTACCAGGATTCATGGGTACAGTACGTCCACAACTGGCTGGTCCTTATGCGGGTGTGAAAATTGACATCATGCAGTCTAAACTGGGTGTTCCTTGTAACAAACCACCGTTTGGTACCATGACTGCCATCGACTTAAAATCTAAAAAAGTCGTTTGGGAAGTACCAATGGGTACAGCCAAAGAATTAGGTCCATTAGGTGTGAAAACCCATATGCCAATTCCTTTAGGTATGCCTACACTGGGTGGTCCTACTTCAACCGCTTCTGGTCTGGTGTTCTTCGCAGGTACTCAGGATTATTACCTACGTGCGCTGGATTCAAAAACTGGTAAAGAAGTGTGGAAAGCTGAGCTTCCTGTTGCTGCTGTTGCTGCACCGCTGATTTATAAATCTCCAAAAACTGGCAAACAATATGTTGTGATTTCTGCAGGTGGTGCAAGCCATTCTAAAGATGTTGGCGACTATATTATTGCCTTTGCTTTACCTGATCAAAAATAATTTTTTGATGAATAAAGAAAAAACCGAAGCTTAGGCTTCGGTTTTTTATTGCAATCGTCATTAAAAATTAACGATCGCGACCTTCCTGATTTGCAGAACCTGAACAGCCTGCACCACCACCGATAATAAAACCGCTTTCTGCTTTGCATGAACCGATCATACGGCCATGTGAGTCAAATGTAGTCACTGTTGATGCACAACCAGTTAGTACAATAGTCGCTGCTAATGCAATAAGTGCTGATAATTTCATGATATTACCCTCTAAGATTTATGGTGCTAAATGAATCTGATTTTGACTTGGTGGTACTGGCAATAAACCTGTCTTGGCATCCACCGTATTGTAGTTCACGCCAATTGCATTGCCTGATCCATTACAATGAGCACTAGCAGTTGAAAGCAGACCACGTGTAGCTTTACATGATCCAATCACCTGACCCGATGCATCATAAGTGACGACCATAGAACTACACCCAGTCATCAGTATAATAGTTGAAAGTGAAAGTAGTTTTATGAAGCTCATTGCTCCCCCTCAAAAACACTAAAAAATTTAAATTGTTTAGTTATATGAATCTTTTCTAAATTTCGCGCATGATTCTTCCTAAATTTATCGCATTTGTAAAGCTTTATTTTTCATCTATTTTTTAGACTTAAGGCTAATAAAAAGCTGCCTGATCAGCAGCTTTTTCATAATTAAATTTAATATTAAGGATCAGGCTGACTCATGCTTCAATACTCGTTCAGCTAGAGCCTGTTTCACCACATGATATCCAGCGCTTAAGCCTAGACTTGCCATAATGAATGCAACAATAACATCTGGCCATAGACTGCCAGTGCCAAAAACTCCCACTGCTGCAAAAATGACGGCCACATTGCCGATCGCATCATTACGGCTGCACAACCAGACTGATTTCATATTGGCATCGCCATCCCGGAAAGCATATAAAATTATGGCTGTGACAACGTTTGCGATTAAGGCCAATACCCCGATGATCCCCATCGTAATGGCTTCAGGTGGAATACCTTGCATAAAGGCATAAATTACTTTGCCAATGACGACCAGACCAAATACTGCCATGGTCAATCCTTTAATCAGAGCAACTGTTGCACGCCAATACAGACTTGCACCAATCACCGCCAGAGAAATACCATAATTCACAGCATCACCAAAGAAATCTAACGCATCTGCCCATAAGGCCGATGAATGTGCATAAGCACCGCCGATTAGCTCTACACCAAATAAGGTCAGGTTAATCAATAATGCAATCCATAAAGCTGTTCTAAATTTGCTATTAGGTTTGGGCGGCGCGGGTTCATGACTACAACTACAGGCCATATTATTCTCCGATGATTTTTTATCCTGAATGCGATAAAGTCATTAGAAACTATAGAGTCACTCCAAGGTCAAGCCTGAGGTATTTATGTCACATTATTTGATTTCTGATATAGCCAAGAAAACTGATTTAAGCACTGATACCATTCGATTTTATGAGAAAAGAGGTTTGATTCAGCCGAATTTTCGAGCAAGTAACCAGTATCGTTATTATGGCGACGAGGCCTTAAAACGCTTGATTTTTATCAAACGCTGTCGTGCTTTAGGCATGTCTTTAAAAGAAATTGAATACCTGATTCAGCTGGAACAGAATCCTGAACAGGATTGCTGTGAAGTTAACCAGATGATTGATCAGCACCTTATAGATATTTCAAATAAAATTAAAGAATTACAATTATTTAAACAGCAGTTAATGGCGCTTCGCGAAAGCTGTAATACCCCAACCACGATTAATCATTGCCAGATTTTAAAAACACTGGAATCTATTGAAAATAGCTGAAATATTTATGGATATTTTAAACCGTTTACTGTTTATCTTTTAACTTGAAATTGAGTTAAATTATGCCAATTCCGAGTTATTTACTAGGTTGAATCCTGATTTTAGATGACTAGAATAAAGACGTACTTTTTATATGTCTTTCGATTTTATCATGAGCATTTCTCACGTTACCGAACTTCTCTCACCTGCTGGCTCCCTAAAAAACATGCGTTATGCCTTTGCTTATGGTGCAGATGCAGTCTATGCCGGCCAGCCGCGTTATAGCTTGCGTGTTCGTAATAATGAATTTGACCATGACAATCTGGCGATCGGCATCAAAGAAGCGCATAAGCTTGGCAAAAAATTCTATGTCGTGGTGAATATTCAGCCACATAACTCCAAACTGAAAAGTTTTATTCGTGACCTTGAACCAGTCGTGGCAATGCAGCCAGATGCGCTGATCATGTCCGATCCTGGTCTGATCATGCTGGTGCGTGAGCATTTCCCGCACATGGACATTCACCTGTCTGTACAGGCCAATGCTGTGAACTGGGCAACTGTAAAGTTCTGGAAGAATATGGGACTTACTCGCGTAATTTTGTCACGTGAACTGTCCATCGAAGAAATCGAAGAAATCAAACAGCAAGTTCCAGATATCGAAATCGAAGTGTTCGTACATGGTGCGTTGTGCATGGCCTACTCTGGCCGCTGCATGCTGTCTGGCTATATGAACAAACGCGATGCCAACCAGGGCGCCTGCACCAATGCCTGCCGCTGGGAATACCAAGTACTGGATGCCAAGGAAGATGAAACGGGCGATGTGATCCCGGTTAAAAATATTGATTCCGGCTGTTGTTCAAAAGATGCTGATGAGTCACATATGCAAGTACAACATCAGTTTGATGAACCCGTGTTATTGCAACGTAATGACGAAGATATGTTTGCTGCTGAAGAAGATGAGCACGGCACTTATTTTATGAATTCCAAAGACCTGCGTGCTGTACAGCATGTGGAACGCCTGACCAAGATTGGCGTACACTCCCTGAAAATTGAAGGTCGGACCAAATCTTATTTCTATTGTGCGCGTACTGCGCAGATTTACCGTAAAGCCATTGATGATGCGCTTGCTGGTAAGCCATTCGACCCTTCATTGATGACTCAATTAGAAGGTCTGGCGAATCGTGGTTATACCGAAGGCTTCCTACGCCGTCATGTACATAGTGAATATCAAAACTATGAAAATGGTTCATCGAGTTTCGATCATCAGCAGTTCTGTGGGGAAGTATTAGAGCGTAATGGTGACTATATCAAGATTGATGTGAAAAACCGTTTTGTCATTGGTGACTCACTAGAGCTGATGACCACTAAAGGCAACATCACTTTTACCTTAACTGAGATCAAAGACCGTCAAGGCAATCTGATTGAAGATGCTAAAGGTTCAGGTCATATCGTTGAAATTCCAATACCAGCAGATGTCGATATGCAGTATGCCCTGCTGATCCGTAATCTGCCATCATCATCTGTAGACATTTCAGCCTCTTCATTGGCTTATCAGGCGAGTTAAAAAATGGCGCTCTTGATTACCGATAAATGTATCAACTGTGATATGTGCTTACCGGAATGCCCAAATGAAGCAATTTATGAGGGCGAGAAGTTTTATGAAATTGATGTCAATCGTTGTACCGAGTGTGTGGGTTTCTATGATCATCAAACCTGTATTGCCGTCTGTCCGATTGAATGCATTGTGCCGCATCCCGAGCATCGGGAAACGCAAGAACAGTTAATGGAGAAATTTAAAGGTTTGAATCTGTTCAAAGCTTGAATGATGCATGAAGTCTGATGACTTCATCTAAGAACAACCTTGGGGAAAGATAAAAATAAGGGTTGAAAACAAAAACTGTCCAGAGGAAAGGAACAGCTAAAAGCGATTGGGGACGCTTTTGGCTGATCTAACAATAACTAAAAAAAGGAACCCGGGTGTTAGCATCCTGAGTTCCTATAAAGCGAAAATAATAATAGGTGTTTGAGATTAAGCACCTGGAATGTGGGGATTCCAGGTGCTCTTTTTTTTACTGACCAGAGCGAATGATGTAATCAAAGGCAGATAATGATGCTTTGGCACCTTCACCAGTCGCGATGATGATCTGTTTGTAAGGAACAGTGGTACAGTCACCTGCAGCAAATACACCTTTCACATTGGTTTCGTTGCGCTCGTTAATCACAA
>NZ_JBHDVN010000078.1:0-10233 GCF_046635365.1 Acinetobacter sp. NIOH-H-8 | reverse complement strand
GGCTGTTTTGGAAGCAGGAATATCAACACAAAAGCATTGAATAATTTTTTTAATCTTGTAGTGACTTAATTTACTGTTTTCTATCATGATTCTAGACTAACATAATCATTTTGCTAGTCTAGAGCCAATTAAATTATACATTATGTGTTGTCAATTTCTTCTTAAAAAATAGAGTTTTCCAATCACTATTATGAGAATGAGTTTGTAAATACAGACTCATTTCCTATCGCTATAAATATTAAAAATAGCTACATAGAGTTTATCTCTAGCTTATTCAAATTTGTCTTTGAAATTAGGCGTTACTACGGATGAACAATAATTTTTACAGCAGACTCATTATTATGAATCAATGTTTCAAAGCCTTTAGAAACAAGATCATCTAATGCAATCCGTTGGGTAATAAAAGGTTCTAGATTAATCTTACCTTGCTCAACCAAACGAATAGTTTCCTGATGGTCATTGACGTAAGCTATCGTGCCACGAATGTCTAGTTCTTTCATCACCACACTATGCACATTAATTGTGGCAGGATGGCTCCAAATAGAAACGATAACGACTACACCAGTTGGTTTCATTGCTGCAACGAGTGTATCCATGACTTTATTGACACTACTACATTCAAAAGCGACATCTACACCGCGGTCTTCTGTAATTTTCATTACCTCAGCAACTACATCAACATTAGATGGGTCTAGTACATAATCGGCAACACCCGCTTCTATCGCTTTTTCTTTACGTTTTGCACTCAGTTCAGTAATGATGACCGTGAGACCTTTAGCCTTTAAAATAGCAGATAAAAGTAAGCCTATTGGGCCTGCTCCACCAACCAGTGCGATATCGCCAGCTTTTGCGCCACTTCTGACATAGGCATGATGACCGACAGATAAAGGTTCTATCAATGCTGCTTGGTCTAAAGGAATATCATTTGAAATAGGATGTACCCAACGCCGCTGAACTGCAATTTTTTCAGAAAGACCACCACCGCGTCCGCCTAAACCAATAAAGTTCATATTTTTTGATAAATGATACTTATCATTGGGGCCAGTCGGGACATCATCCGTAATAATATAGGGTTCAACTACGACATGTTGTCCAATTTGGATATCGTCTACACCCTCACCAACTGCATAAACTACGCCTGAAAATTCATGTCCCATTGTTACAGGTGCAGATTCTCCCGAAATTGGATGTGGATGACCACAAGGTGGAATAAAAATAGGGCCTTCCATGAATTCATGTAAATCTGTACCGCAAATACCGCACCATGCAACTTGAATTCCAACTGTGCCTGGAAGTACTTTCGGTTCAGGGATATCTTCAATTCGAATATCCCCTCGATCATAAAAACGAGCTGCTTTCATTTTGTATTCCTTATATTGATGTTAACGGTAAACCATTCCACCATCTGTCAAAATAGACTGACCTGTAATGTAGTTTGCATCCTCACTGGCTAAAAATGCAACTAATGCAGCCACGTCATCTGGTGTTTCAGCACGTCCTAAAGCAATACTATCTACATATTTTTTATACGTTTGACCAATTGGTGCACCTGTAATTTCAGAGAACCGCTGATCTATTTCGACCCACATGTCTGTACCCACAACACCCGGACAATAACTATTTACAGTAATTTTAGCACTGGCATATTCTTTAGCCGCAGCTTGCGTCAATGCACGAACTGCAAATTTAGTTGCCGAATAAACACCGAGCAAAGCAAAACCTTCATGACCTGCTATTGAGCATGCATTAATAATTTTTCCAGCCTGTTGGCGTTGTTTAAATTTATTTGCTGCGGCTTGAATCCCCCAAAGTACACCACCGACATTGATGTTCATAATTTGGGTAAATTCACTCGGCGTGACTTCTGCCAAAGCTTTGACTTGTGCAATACCTGCATTATTAATCATGATATCAAAACCATTAAGTGTCGATTCTGCATGATTAATAGCGTCACTGATTTGTATTGGATCTGAAATATCCGCAATAAATGTGGTGGCTTTTACGCCAAAGGCTTCAACCTCTTTTTGAACAGTATTTAACTTTTCTTGATGAAGATCGACCAAGGCAATATGAACACCTTCTTGTGCTAAACGTAAGGCAATACCACGTCCAATGCCTTGTGCCGCACCCGTAATTAAAGCAACTTTGTTGTTTAAACCTCTAGGCATGTTGCGACTCCTTAAATATGGATTGCACGTTGCATCGCCGACAAGACCGACTCATGCATCGCCTCAGACAAAGTAGGATGAGGGAAAATGACCTGCGCTAAGCTTTCATCTGTAGCTTCTAGGTATTTCGCGATGGCAAAACCTTGAATGTGTTCGGTGACTTCATGTCCAACCATGTGAGCACCCAACAATTCACCCGTTTCCTGACTAAAAATGGTTTTAATAAATCCTGCGCTATCGCCCAAAGCCAATGCTTTACCATTCGCTTGTAAAGGAAACTTACCCACATTGATATTCAAGCCCGTAGCTTTCGCTTTCTGTTCTGTCAAACCAATACTGGCCACTTGTGGATGGGTAAAGATACAGCCCGGAATTTGTGTACGATCTAAAGCATGTACATGACTCAGGCCTGCAATTTTCTCCACACAAAGAATGGCTTCATGACTGGCTTTGTGTGCCAAACACGGTGCACCTGCGACATCACCAATTGCATAAATGCCCACTACATTGGTTTTACACCATGAGTCGACTTTAATAAAACCATTCTCAAATTCAACTCCCAAAGCTTCTAGGCCAAGATTTTCAGCATTCGGTTTCACGCCAATAGCTGAAAGCACCTTTTCAACAGTAATGATTTGCACACCTGTGGCAGTTTCAATATGACAATGTACTTGAGCCTGATCAGTTTCTATTTTTTTTACAGTCGCTTCGGTTAAAACCTGCATACCCTGCTGTTCAAATTGCTTTTGTACATACTTCGCAACTTCAATGTCTTCGCTAGGGAGAATCTGCTTTGCAATATCAACCAAGGTAACTTGGCAGCCTAAGTCTTGGTATAGGCTTGCAAACTCACTGCCTATAGCCCCCGAACCAATGACCAGTAAAGATTTTGGTAATTGTTCCGGAACTAAAGCCTCTTTATAACTCCAGACCTGATGGCCATCTACAGGAATATGAGGCAAATTGGCCGCACGTGCACCTGTTGCGACAATAATATACGGTGCAGAAATCTGCTGTTTTTGACCATTCGCATCTGTAAGCTCTAATTGCTCTTTGGCAATAAACTGGGCTGCCGCGTTAAAAACAGTGATTTGATTTTTTTCAATAATTGACCGATACCTTGCACGAGTTGCTCAGAAACCTGTCTGCTATGATGGACCAGTTTTTGAATGTCAAAATCAATCGCGTTAAGAGTAAAGCCAAACTGCCCTGCATGTTTGAACTGCTGTGCAAGCGCAGCCCCGCTCAATAATGCCTTGGTTGGAATGCATCCCCAATTAAGACACACTCCGCCTAAGTGTTGTTTTTCAACGATTGCAGTTTTTAATCCCAGTTGCGCTGCGCGAATCGCAGCGACATATCCTCCAGGACCAGCACCAATAACCACAAGATCAAATTGTGTATCTGACATGACTATTCCTCCTACACCAAAATTAATGCAGGATTTTCGACAAACTGCTTAAATGCCGATAAGAATTGAGCACCCAACGCACCATCAATGACACGATGATCACAAGACAATGTTGCGGTCACCATTTCACGAACAACAATCTCATCATTTTCAACGACAGCACGTTTCTCTGCTGCACCTAAGGCTAGAATTGCACCTTGAGGCGGGTTAATAATGGCATCAAACTGTTGAATACCAAGCATGCCCAAATTGGAAATACTGAAACTGCCCCCTTGAAACTCATCAGGTGCCAATTTTCCAGTTTTGGCACGTGTCGCCAGATCACGCATATTATTGGAAATTTGCGCCAAAGATTTACGGTTCGCTGCTTTAATAATTGGCGTGATCAGTCCATTTTCGATGGCTACAGCAACCGAAATATCAGCCTGTTCAAACTGTAAAATCTGCTGATTCTCTTCATCAAACTGAACATTAACTTGTGGAACTTTAATCAGTGCAGCAGCAGCAGCTTTAATCAGCATATCGTTAATGGACAGTTTGACTTGCGGTACAGTACTGTTAATTTGCTGACGCAAAGCCTGAACCGACTCAACATTTAAGTCTATCGTTAAGCGAAAATGTGGTGCATTGCGTTTTGCCGCTTGTAGCCGTGCAGCGATTGCTTTACGCATACCATTCATAGCTACGGTGGTGAATTTTGCTGACTCTGCTGGATGTGCATGCTCAGTATGTTGAGCTTGTACAGGGTTTTCCCGTTGATATACAGCCTCAACATCTTCCTTACAGACTCGTCCACGTGAACCCGATGCACGACAATCATGCAAATTAATGCCCCATTGTTTTGCCAAACGGCGGGCAACAGGTGTGGCTAGAACCTGATTATCATCTGCTTTAGATTTCGCGGCCTTGGTACTGGCTTGATGACGCACATCTGGCCAAGAACCACCAGCAGCTTGAACTGCGGCCTGAACATCTTGAACACTAATACGACCTTCACGTCCAGAACCAGTAATCTGAGACAGGTTTACATTATGCTTTTCAGCCAATTTCAAGGCATGTGGCGTTGCAAAAATATCATCGCTTTGTTGGTAGCCTTGTAACGCAGCAGGAATAGAATATCCGCCCTGAGTCACCGCTTTTGATCCATTACCAACACTGTTCTGTTTAGGAGCAGCTTGTACTTTGGTTTCAACTTGAGCCACAGTTACTTTTTCAGGAACCGCTACTACCGCTTTATTTTCAGTTACAGCAGGTGTTCCACCTAAGGACTGTGCAAATGCTTCAACTTCTGCATCGGAAACTTGGGCGTCTGCACAAATTGCAATGACTCCTCCTACGACAAGGGTATCACCATCTTTAGCAATAATTTTTCGTAGCAAGCCATCGAAAGGCGCTTCTAGAACATTGACGATTTTTGTGGTTTCAATTTCACAAATTTCCTGTCCTTTACTAAATTGCGTACCTTCCTGAATCAGCCATTGGGCAATCGTGCCCTCTTCCATGGACAAACCCCATTTTGGGATTTCTAAGGTTTTAATTTCGCTCATCCTAAGCCTCCAACGTCTTACGTACAGCCTGTTCGATGCGTTCTACACTGGGTAGCCATTCTTTTTCTAATACTGGCGAAAATGGTACGGGTGAGTGTGGTGGAGTGACTAACTCGATTGGTGCTTTAAGATAATGAAAGCCTTTCTGGGCAATAAGCGCAGCCACATCATGTCCGAAACCACAACGTGCTGCTGATTCATCTACAATCACCACACGACCTGTTGAAGCTACTGACTCTAAAATGCCATCTTCATCTAATGGTGAAATGGTTCTAGGGTCAACCACTTCAACCGAAATGCCTTCTTTTGCGAGCTTATCAGCGACTTCATTGGCACGATGCACCATCAAACTTAAGGCAATAATGGTGATATCTGTGCCTTCACGGGTGTAATTTGCGACACCAAAAGGAATAGTGTAGGACTCATCTGGCACTTCGCCCTTAATGTCGTACAATAACTTGTGTTCACAAAAGACTACTGGGTCGTCATCTCGAATGGCTTGAATCAACAACCCTTTTACATCATAGGCACTTGAAGGCACCACCACTTTTAAACCAGGCACTGAGGCAAACACGTTATATGGCGACTGAGAATGCTGCGCTGCTGCGGAAAAACCTGCACCAATCATGCCACGTACAACGAGTGGCGCTTTGGCTTTGCCGCCAAACATGTAGCGAAATTTAGCTGCTTGGTTATACAGCATGTCATAACACACGCCGTAAAAATCCATAAACATTAAATCTGCCACAGGTCTTAAACCCGTTGCAGCAGCACCTGCCGCCATACCAATAATCGCTGATTCTGTAATTGGAGTATCAATGACTCGTTCAGAACCAAATTCAGTCCATAAGCCTTTGGTTACACCAAGTACACCGCCAAAACCTTCCAGCTTATTATCATCGGTATTTTTACCACCATGTCCACCACGAACATCTTCACCGACCACAATGACACTTGGGTCTCGGCGCATTTCTAATTCAATTGCCTCTTTAATCGCATTTCGATAACTTTTATTTGGCATTTTTCTACTATTCCTTTAGTAAGAGACGTAAACATCAGTAAGTAACTGAGAGACTTCTGGGTACTGAGCTGCGCGTGCTTTTGCAACGGCATCGTCTACATTGGCTTTAGACTGGGCATCAATCGCATCCAGTTTGGCTTCGTCAATTTTATCCTTGACTTTTTCACGGAATATTTTCAATGGATCTTTATGTTCTTTGACATAATCCAGTTCTTCTTTGGAACGAATAAGCCCCGGATCACCTTCAAAATGTCCATAAAATCGGTTGGTTACCGTTTCAATCACACTCGGGCCTTCACCACGGCGGGCACGTTCAATGGCTTTTTGTGCAACTTCATACACAGCAAAAAAGTCTGTTCCATCTACTTTTTCAGCGGGTAAGCCAAAACCTGCTGCACGGCCTGCAATATCTTTACTGCCTACGGCATAATCATGTGCAGTACCTTCACCAAAACCGTTATTTTCAAAAACAAAAATGACAGGAAGCTTTAACACAACAGCCATATTAATGGCTTCAAAAGTTAAGCCCTGATTTGAACCGCCGTCACCAGTAAAAGATAGACCAATCCCACCATTTTTGAGTGTTTTAGCACTTAAAGCTGCCCCAATAGCCAAAGGTGGACCACCACCCACAATACCGTTTGCACCGAGCATGCCTTTATCTAAGTCCGCAATGTGCATTGAGCCGCCTTTACCACGACACAAACCATCATCTTTGCCAAAAATTTCTAGCATCATGGCGTGAATGTCACAGCCCTTTGCAATACAATGTCCGTGACCACGATGTGTTGAGGTAATGAAGTCCTTATCTGTTAAATTTTCACAGATCCCTACGGCAACAGCTTCCTCACCGCTATAAAGATGGATGAAACCTGGGATATCACCTGTATTGTTTTCATCGTGAAGTCGATCCTCAAATTCACGAATGTCGCGCATTCTTTTGTATGCTGCTAGCAATTGCTCTTCCGTTAATTGCATATATTTATTCCTTATTAACTACGCTTAAAAGAAAATCCCAAATTGAATAACTGGATTTTTAAATCGTATATTTATATAAGAGTATTTTTATTTAATTTCATATTAGACTAAAAAAATATAATGCATAAAAATATAAGATAAACATTAAAAACAATGGTTTATAAAATTAAGAAATTTGTAAATTTTTTAATATTATTCAGCTATATACAAAAACAAACCTTTAACCAACCTTTGTTTTATATGATAAGTTTTTTGCCCTGTTTTAATATTATTAATGCATTTAAAGCAGCTTATTTAATATCAGGCTCAATATTAATTATTTTAAACGACGGAGTGTTTGAAATGGATTTAAATAACCCAGTATTAACTGGAAAGAAGCTACGTGGCGCTAAAAAAATGGCGCGTATTCCAATTAAAGTTGTTCCAACGGAAACGATACCGAAAAAGCCAGAATGGATCCGGACTAAAATTAGTCGACCTGAGGAAGTCCAAATCATTAAGGATTTATTAAGACAACAAAAACTACATACCGTTTGCGAAGAAGCAGCTTGTCCTAACTTGCCGCAATGTTTCGGTAGTGGAACAGCAACATTCATGATTATGGGAGATATCTGTACTCGACGCTGTCCATTCTGTGATGTCTCGCATGGCCGTCCTAATGCCTTAGATATTAACGAGCCACTGCATTTGGCTGAAACGGTGAAGAATCTAAACTTAAAGTATGTTGTGATTACTTCCGTTGACCGAGATGATTTAAAAGATGGCGGTGCACAGCATTTTGCAGATTGCATTCGAGAAATTCGTCAAACTAGTCCAGACACTTTGATTGAAGTTTTGGTGCCTGATTTTCGTGGTCGCGCAGATATTGCACTTAAAATTCTGAGCAAAAATCCACCTGATGTCTTTAATCACAATATTGAAACCGTGCCACGCCTGTATAAAGCCATGCGACCAGGCGCTGACTATCAGCATTCATTGAATTTACTTAAGAAATTTAAACACTACTGCCCTGATATCCCAACGAAATGTGGTTTGATGGTGGGTTTAGGAGAAATTGAAGCTGAGGTTATTGCGTTATTAAATGATTTGAAAGATTACCAAATTGATTATGTCACAATCGGCCAATACCTACAGCCATCCAAATCACATGCGCCAATTCATCGTTTTGTTACATTGCAAGAGTTTAAACATTATCAAACTCATGGAGAGCACTTAGAGTTTAAGAATATTTGGAGTGCACCATTAGTGCGATCGAGTTATTTTGCTGACCGCCAGTATTATGGTGAGGCTGTACCTGTGCCCTACGTGCGTGAATGACATTTTCATGATTTAAAGGATCCTATTTATCAACATAATGGTTACTTTTATTAACACTTCAGATAAAAATAGTCATTTCCAGTCCATAACAACACTTTTAAAGTAGCTAAAAGGCTGGTAAAACCCAAAAAAGGTTATTTAACGAATCCAAGAAAAAATGATTTGGTACACGTAAGAAAAGATTGAATGAGTATAGATCTGGAAATTGATTTCTGAAGTTTAAAGATATTACAGTCTAATCATAAAGGAATATGATATGAACCTGTTCAATACAGCACCAGCAAAAAAGCTGCAAACAACACATTTAATTAATCAGCATATTGTTCAGGCTGCACCCGTTTTGGCTTTGCCTCAAGAAGATCAGACTTCCCTATTCCGCCGCTCTATTCAGCATAATTATGCCGATTTATTAAGAATTGCTGATGATTCCGATATGGCAATTGGTCTTACAGATCACCATGGTACTCTGTTATGGACCTGGAGTAGTTCCGCGATGCTTTCTTCTGCTGAACAGGTACATTTTATTGAAGGTGGCCATTGGTCAACGCAGGCGGTTGGGACCAATGCGATTGGTATGACATTAAATAGTCAAACATCAAGTTGTGTATATTCTCATGAAAACCAAATGGATAGCGTTCGTGATTGGGTCTGTTATGCAGCACCTATCTGGGATCCGACTTCAGGTCAATTTCATGGCATTATCAATCTTTCCACAAAATATAAAAAACATACCCCTCTAGGCATTCTTGCTGTGGAACGCTGTGCAGACTTAATACAGCGAGCAATAAAATTTGAACAGAAAAATTTTTTATACATTAAAGCGCTAGGTTCGCCCTGGGTTCAATTTAATGGGCATACTTTGAACTTGACTCACCGTCAAATTGAAATACTTTGCATTTTAGCTTTGTATCCGTACGGGATTGGTTTAGAAGAGTTACACTATGCCCTTTATGGTGAGCGTAATGTCAGCCTAAAAACCCTAAAGGCTGAGCTTTCACAACTTCGTAGCCTATTACCTCATTCAATTGAGGCTCGGATTTATAGGCTTACCTGTGAAGTCCAATGTGATTTTTTACGTGCTGAACAATCATTAAATGCAAATCTTATTTCGAGTACATTCTCGCTATATAAAGGTAGCTTTTTATCTAAATCAGAAAGCCCTTTACTCAGTACTTGGAGACATTGTTTTGATGCCCGTTTAAGCCAGTTGATTTATCAAATAAAGGATACCGATCAATTATTACGGATTATTGGGCAAACACATGATCGTATTGATGCGGTACAGCGTTTATTAGAATTATTACCACAGGACAGCAACTACCGTAATTATTTTTCAAATCTGATTTAAATTTGATTTGTTGCTTCAACTCTAAAGTTTTATTGAATAAGGTTTTATTGTGTGGCAGATAGAAATTGTTCATCTAAAGATCTTTATTGTGTTTGAATTGGCCAGTTTGAAATAATGGCTCACTGAAAGCCCAGCCTGACCACCATCGACAATAACGATATTAAAATGTGATTTTAAGCATGTTGATTTAAATTTGCGTAGTAGGTTCAGGAATTTAGTACAATAAAAAATCCAGAATGATTTGAATAATATTTTGAAAATATTAGGGTGTGTTGACACTTTTAGCTTAAAAAAATAGCGAAGTAGTAAAATCAAGTCGCCAAACCCAATTTTACTATTCGCTATGCCTCGTACCATGCTGACAGATCAACACTGGCAAAAGTTGAAAGTTATTCTGCGTAATTTATCCATTCACCACAACTCAAATTTACGCAATTTTATTG
>NZ_JBHDVN010000077.1:0-10824 GCF_046635365.1 Acinetobacter sp. NIOH-H-8 | reverse complement strand
TAGATATGACATAAGGGAAGCACTGATACAAGCCTTTTTAAATGACTTTAGCAACTCGATAAACAGTTGCAACTCCACAATTCACTGCTTTGGCAATTTCTTCCTTAGTCATATTGCCAGCTGCTAGCAATTCTTTTATTCGTTTGTGCTTAGCCTCATTGGCTTTCTTACCTGTTGGTTTGTAACCCGAACGTGCCAGGCCCTGCTTAATACGTTCTATACGTTTCTCATTGTCCAGGCGGGCCATTGTTGCCAGGAGATCAATCAACATATTGTTGATGAGATCCAGGATTGAATGAGTAATGCTGTCACTGGTTTGAATCATTTGGTAGGTAGTAGGAAGATCTGCTACGACTAAACGAAGTCCCTTCTCCTGGATCCTGCGCTTCAGCTCTTGAAAATCCTGTTGGGTTAGGCGTGATAATCGGTCAATACTTTCAACCAACAAGGTGTCACCTTGATTTGCTTCTGACAGTAGCTTATTCAATTCAGGTCGGTCTAACTTCGTACCACTATAGTTTTCCACGTACACAATGGTTTCGCCCAAATTCAAGTTTTGGTTTAGATCCTGAAGAATCTGCAAAGCCCTTTCTGCATCTTGATCTTTAGTTGAAGCTCGTAGATAAATACGTGTATTCATTTCTATCATTTAATCTTAATTCTGTTAGATTAATGATAACAACATCATTTAATTATTGCATTAAGTCTAATGATAGATATTGTATGCGATTTGGCTCGCTATCATTCAGCTATACTCTTTTGATAAAAAAAGCATGACTAAAAGCCATGCCTTGGGAATTCGTATAAGGTGTATTATGTTAATTTTAGAAGAATTAACATTTCTATATTTTTATGGAACATAACTATGAATTTATCATCTTACAAGATCGTTTACTCCTAAATGACCAAACTTGCCATTTATTAGACGACCATCATCTAACTGCACATTTTTAAATTCAATTGTTCCCTCTGAATCATTGACAGTGACACCAGTACAATGATTATTCGTCAATTTACAGTTCCATTTCAGATAAATATTCACATTTAATTGACCCTTCTGTGGTCTTTGATACGCTACATTTACATTTTTAGTAATTGTATCGTATTTCACTGTGAACTCGAGATTAGAGTGATTATCTCGACTCATAAAGCGAAAATACTTACTTTCATTTTCTGCATATACAACTGCTGCGACTGTTTCATCAATTTTAAAAACTTCATCTCCTGCAATCACTTGACCATAAGGAACTTTTTTTACAAAACCTCCAGATACTTTCAACTCTGGAGAAGCAATATATTCAATAGGGTTAGTAAATAAGTTATTGATAAATTTAAAGGTGGTTATACCATTTTCATAATCTGTATTTAATGTAAAATCTCGATTGAAGTATCCCTTATATATGTATACATCTTTAGGCTGTTCATTACTAAAATAATTCCCCTCCGTTAAAATAAATCTATCGTGATCAAGATCCACAGGATTATTAAAGTTAAAATAGTATTCTTTATCTGTAGTAAAAGTTAAAACAGAGCTAGTTTTCCAATCCAAAAATTTTTCTATTGTTGCAGGTTTACCATTAACAACTAAGTCTGATTTCGCATGATATTCATTAAAGCGTTTGGTGTCCCATACTGGCCAATTAGAATTTACTTCAAAATTAACAGAGCCTTTAATTTTGGCAGTGGATGCAAAATCATTATTATTTAAACGTCCTGCTATAGAACCATTTGCATTTATAATAAAATAAGTTTTACCATTACTTTGCTTTTCAAGTTTATAAGAAAATGTATCACTACACGAATTTTGACATCGAACCGTCAGATGTCCTTTATCATTCTCTGAATAGCTAAAAACTCCAACTTTATCTTCTTTAGGATAAAAATAAAGACCCGCCAAATTATTAATATGGGCAGATAAATCATTGCTTGGCGTAAGAATCTCTAAATCCCACATATTATTGTTAGTAGCAGATGCTTCAATCACACTATCTGTATGAAATGGTGAAAACTTAATGGTTGAGTTATTAGCAATACCAGAATTTTCAATTTCAAAATAGCCATGTGTCAAATCTGGACTTAATACAGAAGTTTCTACAATAGGCTTCGGCACAGATGTATCTGATGACGTTGGACTACTTTCTCCCCCCCCTCCACCGCATGCGACTAATAAAACAGATAAAAGAGTTAAAGGTAATAATGTTCTTCTATTGTGAAACATATAAATCCTTGTTTGAAAAAAATTACTTTTTAAAATTTTATAAAAATACTGAATTTAGAATACTTTTGTAAGCATTCAATATCATTTCATAAAACCCTGAAACTTCGCCTTGTTCTTATACAGGAAGGTAAGCTAATTGAGTACTTAGAAGATTATTTTTATCTAAAATTTAGTAAAAAAACGTTCTATTTAAAATTTAATAAACTGGCATTTACTGTCTTATTCCTCCCCATTTAACATAATGGGCGTTATACGAAACGCCTTTTTAAATAGTATTATTTATCAAATAGTTAACTCAATAAATCCAAAACCCCAAAGATCAAAAAACAGACGTTTTAACAACTCGTGTGTTTTTTAAGCAACTTTGTAATCTTTCGCCAATAAAATCGTCTAAAAAATGCTCAATTTTGGCATTTTCCCAATGTTCTCAGCTCTTCTAGGGCGAAAACTATCCCCAATTGCTGTGGATGAAATTTAGGCTATTTTGTACGCTCTGGCGTACATAAATCTCGGCCCTTTGCGGCTACCTGGGACAGTGGAATTTTCCTATGATGAACTCATCGGGAACAGGAAGTTCCATACAAGAATAACAATAGATAAGCACAAGGACTGTAAGGTACGACAGGAGTTATACCGAGCGAACCCATACGAAAAACCCCGGCAGGATGCCGGGGTTTTTTATTTCTAAAATATTAAAAAGATAATTACTTATTTCTAATTAAATTTTCTAATTCAAGTGCAAATGGCTCTAGTAAAGTAAAAGTATATTCACAACGACAGTGAATAAAAATCATTAATACTTTTAAATCATTTTCTAATGATCTGTTAAAAATAATAGGCTCATGATGAGCAATTCTATTTCTTAGTTCTCGTAATTGATCAATCCAATCATAAAAAGTTTGCCTATTTTCCGTTAGTACATTTGGAAAGACCTGAGTTAAACAACTTTTCCAAATACGATCCTCATAATTAGACATGAACATCTTTTGCCAAAATACAAATTTAAACTCTGGAATCATCTTACTAGGAGAAGAAGGAAACTTTCGTTGAACTTCATCGAACATGCTTTTAGGGCTGTGTCGACCTTTGCTACTCAAACTTCGAATAAAGCCAGGATTAATATGCCAACTATTAGTTGAATTACAGTTAAACGCTATTTCTATAGCTTCTACAACTGCATTTCTAAGAACAATTTCGAAGTAATTTAGTAAGTAAAAAAATCTATTGGAAATAATTAAATTTCTTTCATAAAGCTTCATAACATCTTGTTTTTTATAAGGCTCATTTCTATTCTTATAGAAATACTCATACTTTGAAAGACGTGGTATAGATAGCGTTTTCTCTATTTGTAACAATGCTGAATTTGACAATTCCACCGCTTATACCCTACTATGTGCTTGTAAGTTTGAGAGACTGCGGATCTTTGATCTTCCCTCCCAAGCGTTAAGATTCGGAAAAAGCCTTTTGCTAACGTGAAAGGCTTTTTTCATTATAAGTAGCTATAAAACAATGTATGCCTATAATTTACTTAATGTTTATTATAATCTTAGTTATAAATAATGATACTCTAGTAAGATAATCTAACCTTACAACCACATAAAAACAGTCTAAGTTATTGATTTTAAAAGAATTTTACATCGGGCATGAAGCATGTTACAATGCGCTAAAGCGCATTGTAACATGCTTCATGCCCGAGTGGACCGATTACGCTCGTCTAAACAAAACTATAAGACCTATAGAATTACCTGTTAAATTCAAGCTTTTATTTAATATAAGATCTCTTATTCGAAATTACATACCAACTTTAACCACATTGTAGATAGGTTGGAGTTTAGAGATAAGAAAAACTTCTAGGGCATTTGCTAAATAAGCCGTATCACGTTCAAAACCTATCGTAATAATGGATCCAGCATCTTTCAGTCTTGGATCTATCGCAATATATTCAGTTTTATCTTCATTCCATCGACAATATTTCATTACCCGAGCGCTTAAGCCATTACCACGATAACGGCCAGCACCTCTAGAAGTTCCAACACCGATATAAGTCACTAAATCCCCTTTGATAAACGCATATACACCTTGTTTATCGTAATTAGGAATTTTCCCAAAATTAAAATGTACTGGTGACCATTCAGGAGGCTTTCCTAATAAATCTACATTCCAGTGATGTTCAAAAAATAATTCTGTATTACGTATTAACTCATTAAGTGTTGGATCTTCCACTACTCATCTCTCAAAATTTATAAATTAAAAAGCTTTCGGTCACGCTCATCTGTCAAATACTTATCCATCTGAGCAATTAATTTAGCTCTGGCTTGTTCATCTTCTTCGGTGATTTTCAACATGCAGGATCCGATTAAAATCTTACGTCTGGTATCTTCCTTTCTTGCCTGTTCTTTCTCTTTGGCACGTTCTCTTGCCAGTGCTGCCTGTCTTTGAGCTTTGAGCTGTTTCAGCTTTTCTTCCTGGGCTTTAATTTTGCTGTCTAGTGTTTCAGTAACGCTCATTAATCCAATACCATCATCCTGGGAAACCATCCCTAACATAAGCGCACTTGAATATGCATTCAAGGTGCTATATGTATAGTAATGTTTTCCTCGAAGAGCGCACTTATGCAAACTTCGTTTGCAAGTCCGATTGGGGTCCCCCCAATACCCCGACAACCGTAGGCACGGTTGTATTTCACTACGTGAAAATTTAAAAGCGAAAAATAGGCATGGCGATTTACCACTTTTCAGTCAAAACCGTAGCACGATCAGCAGGGCGTTCCGCTACTGCTGCAATTGCCTATCGGGCCGGTGAAAAGATCTATTGTGAACGTGAAGGCCGAGAACATGACTACAGCCGAAAAACAGGTGTGGAATACAAAGAAATTTATTTACCCGAAGGCGCACCAGAACATTTAAAAAACCGGCAAAAACTCTGGAACGAAGTTGAACAACGGGAAACCCGAAAAAACTCGACAGTTGCCCGGGAATTTGAAATCGCTTTTCCAAGTGAATTAAATCAGGAACAACGCCTGGCCATGCTCGAAGAACTATGCGCCAGTATCGTAGACAGACATCAGGTGGCCGTCGATGCCTGTATCCATGCACCGCATACCGGATCCGGCAGCGATGAACGCAATTATCACGCGCATATCCTGATGAGCACACGCAAGCTCACGCCTGAAGGTTTTACCGAGAAAACCCGGGAACTGGATCAGAAACACAGTGGAGAAATCGAACACTGGCGCGAACACTTTGCCGATATCTGCAATATGCACCTGGATCTGGCCGGATACACCGCCCGAGTCGACCACCGCAGCTACAAAGACCAGGAGAATGGCCTGGAAGCGACCCTGCACGAAGGACCGAAAGTCACCGAACTACGCCGAAAAGGGATTGAGACCGAAATCAGCCGCAGCAATGATGAAATCAAACAGAGAAATCAGGCTCAGCTGCAATACGGCAAAAATATGGATCTGCTGATTGCTGAAAATGAGATCAAACTCAGCACACTGAAAACAGAACAGCAGATCCAAATCAAAAATAGCGCTAAAACGCCACCAATTGACGAAAAAGCCCTGTTTGAGGAAAAACAGAGGGAAACCCTTGGCAAAGTGCTAAAACGCGAAATCAGCGCAAAAGACGCGAATCTAGACCTGGATTTCATGCAGCGTAATCTCAAACAAGCCGAAATAACCCTGACCAAGCACCACAAACATCAAAATGAGTTCAATCAGCAGCTTGCCCAGGAGATCGTGAAAAGCGGACTCAAGCAAAGTCATGACAAATTGCAAAGCCTGGTCGATCAACACAACGAATTAACTCAGAACAAACCCTTACTGTTTGGAAAAAAAGCCTGGGAAGCCCAACGTGATGCGATTTACCAGGAGCACAAAAAGCTGAAAGGTCAGCATGAACACCAGAAAAAACATGGTGTGAAGGATTTATTGGAAAATGAAAAGTTTAAAGAACATGCCTGGAAGCAGTACCAACAACAACATCCAGCCAAAGCCAAGCAATACCAGACTCTATACCCATCCTATCAAGTCATTAAAAAATGTGTGGATGAGATCAAAGCAGAACAACAGATGAAACTCAGACAGGAACAACAGCTCAAAGCACAGCAACATGCGCCTAAAATGAAATCTAGTGGCATGAGTCGCTAAACAGAGCGAGTGTCTACGAGCGAACTGAAAAAATTTGCCCATCCCTTTCCCTGATTACAAGCTCCCTATCCATTAATCACCTACCCTACAGAGCATCCCGCATGGGTGCGAACTTTCCAAGTTTGATTCTTAAATCGAGCGTAGCGAGAAAAAAAGCTCATGAGCGAAGCGAATTCCGAGCTGCTTTTGATCTTGCTTTTGCTTTTTCTCAAATTCACGAAAATATGAACCAAAAATTGCCCCGACGAATCGAGCGAAAGCGAGATTCAATAGAGTTTGAGCGAAGCGAAAACCAAGGGCAATTTTCATGAATTTTCTTTTTTATTTTATATTTATAATATTTAATATTTGAAGCATTTTTTCTTTTTTGTTTTCAATATATTATGGTGGTATAAACATAGGTTTTATCCGTTTCAAACATAGGTTTTATCCGTATAAACATAGGTTTTATCCGTTTCAAACATAGGTTTTATCCGTTTCAAACATAGGTTTTATCCGCATAAACATAGGTTTTTATTTTACTATTTAAATGAGTATTGTTATGATGATTCCCTAAGTGAAAAATTTATCTAGATTTTGGTAAATCCATATAATGTTTATAGGGAAATAAGAATGAGCCGTTCAGAAAATTTAGACATGTCGATTCTTGTCTCTAAAGCAAATGATTTAGTAAAAGCTCATTATAAAATGACTGTTGTTGAGCATAGATTGTTCAATATCGCTTTATCAAAAATTCGTTCTAATAAGATTACATTAGATAATAATGTACCAATTACCATTTCAGCTCATGAATATGCAGATCTGTTTTCAGACACCATAGATGGCGGTTATAAAGCCCTTAGAACGGCTGTAGATACTTTATTTGAACGCCAGTTCACATTAGAGCGAGAAATCTCAAATACTAAAAAACACGTTAGAACATATAGATTTATTCAAATGAAGGGATATCTTGAAGGTGAAGCTAGAATTGAAATTCAATTTGCTAATGACGTCTTACCATTTGTAAGTGAGCTAGCTAATAAATTTACTCAAATTGATCTTCAACATACGGTTGATTTAAGCAGCCAATATGCCAATCGCTTATATGAAATTCTTAAAGAAGTGCAGAACTATAAAGAGCAAAAAGTTTTTCTAGAGTTGGACGATCTTCGATCTAGGTTCGGTATCGAAAATAAATATAAAACTATGTCAAATCTAAAAGACAATGTCCTGGACTTAGCTGTCACTCAAATAAATAAGAGCAAAGCCTGCGATATATATAACCTTCAATATACTAATAAGAAGGCAGGGAAAAAAATTATAGGATTTGAGTTTACCTATAAAATTAGAAAGCAACCAAAGAAGTCAGATATAGCTATACAACCTATAGTTTTAAAAATGACTGATTCGCAACGTTATCTTTTTGCTAATAAACTCTCTGAGCTTACCGAGATGAATAAATATTCTCAAGGTACAGAAAGTTACTCTCAATTTGCTGTTCGCATTGCCGAAATGTTGCAGGATCCACTTAAAATTGAAGAATTACTGCCATATCTAAAGAAAGTAGGATTTAATACAAAATAAACTTCATGTTCAGATTGGATGTTCACATGAACATCCTTGTACACGCACTGAGGGATTACATTGAACACAACAAAATTCAGCGTCATGGATGCAAGTAAAGCCTTTAAAAAATCACGTACAACAATATATGAGGCTTTAAAAAATGGTGAATTATCAAGAGATCATGATGGTCTTATAGACTTATCTGAACTTATCAGAGTTTATGGCAATCCAGTCGGTGTTCAGTCCAGTACACGTACTGAACAAGTTCAGAAGGATGTACAAGTACACGTTCAATCTGAGGTTGAAAGTGTATTAAAAGATCAAATTTCTTTACTCAAAAATCAGTTAGATTTAGCAAATCAAAGAGAAAAGTCTTTGATGCAACATATTGAAGATCTTACTCATAGAATTGAGTTTAAAGGCACCTTAGAACAGCCAAAACAAGAAAATATTAATAAACTAAATGAATCTACTAATTCGAATATAGCAACAGATCCTCGGCCACAGACCGAGTCAAACTATGACGAATTGACTACTCCTCAGAAAGACAATAAACGTATCCCTGTTCCAGAACACGTTGAGCCTGAACCAAAAAAAAGGGGTTTCCTGAGCCGTTTTTTTCTTCCTTATGGTTAGCCAGGACTCCAATTTTTTGATGGGCCAATTTCAGTGCAAGCACATGAAATAATGACTCACCAAAAAACCGGATGAGGTTTATTAAGACTGAATAAAACCGTGGAACATTGTTCAATATTTAAGCGTGGAACATGAATAATCAATAAAAAGCCGTTCTGGTGCCCTATACTCCAAAACGGCTTACTTTAATATACTGATATTTAAAGAGAAATATCAAGCATTTCGTATAAGGTGTATTATGTTATTTTTAGAAAAACTTAACTTAAATAGATAAATCTAATATATTATCTTTCTCACAATTTCATAAATATCAATTATCTAATAAGCTTTAAATTCTCTTACTAAGTCTGTATGGTGTTTTATCAGAAAGATACTATAGAGGGTAATATGCATAGTTTTTCTGTAAAAGAATTGGATCAGTTGATTGAAAATGATCTAAAGGAAAAGAAAAAATCCAGTAAGTTATTGATTGGATATAAACTATTTCATGATCTAATGAATGACCCTAAATTTCATGCAGAAGTGACAGATTCAGCCCTGAGTGCCACAAAACGAAAATATAAGAACCTCAAGATCAAGATTACGACGGATAAATATCAACTTCATTTTGAATAAAACATAAAAAAGAGAGCTGGCAGCTCTCTTTTTTATGATAGAAGTGTACTAGTGAGTACACTTCTATCATCTCCATTTTACATAATGTTCATTATGAATAGGTTTTACAATTTCATTAATTATCATATAGATATATTTTTTTGACTTCGTATAAGGTGTATTGTGTTAATTTTAGAGATTCTACATAAACGTAAAATCTCCTGCGCTTAGATTCTGGCATGTGTTCCATACTTATCAATCATGATAGAGCTGGCTTCATTTAAGCCACGCACAGTGACATTCACACCATTCTTTTGAAATTTTTTTACAACAGAATCAAGCATGGCGACTGATGTTACATCCCAAATGTGAGAATGGGTCAAATCAATAATCACATCCTTTACATCCTCTTTAAAGTCAAAACCTTGCATGAATTTTTCAGAAGAACTAAAGAAGATCTGACCTCTCAACTCATATAAACGGGCCATTCCTTCAAAAGATGCTGTCACCTGGATATCATTTTCAAGTTTATTCGCCAGGAACAAGGCTGAAAGTAATACGCCTGTTAACACACCCAAAGCCAGGTTATGCGTAGCAACAACTACAATCACCGTCGCAATCATGACGAAATTACTGCTCTTAGGATTATCTTTTAACTGAGTGACAGAACTCCATTCAAAGGTACTGATAGAGACCATTATCATTACCGCTACCAATGCAGCCATTGGAATCACTTTGAGCCAGTCACTGATAAATACAACCAGAATAAGAAGAAAAATGCCCGCAGAGAATGTTGATAAGCGTGTAAGGCCACCTGATTTTACGTTAATCATAGATTGACCAATCATTGCACAACCGGCCATGCCACCCATAAAGCCAGAAGCAATATTCGCAATCCCTTGTCCCTTACATTCCTGATATTTATCACTTGGCGTATCAGTCATTTCATCCACGATAGTTGCTGTCATCATCGATTCAAGTAAACCTACAGCCGCCAGTGCGACTGAATAAGGCAAAATAATCATCAATGTTTCAATATTCAAAGGAATATCTGGAATCAAGAACATTGGAAGTGTGTCAGGTAAAGACCCCATATCGCCCACGGTCCGGACATCAATTCCTAAAGCGATTGCCAATAATGTGATTGCAATGATGCAGACTAGTGGAGAAGGGAGTAATTTTCCTAATTTGGGAACCAGAGGGAATAGATAAATAATTGCTAAACCTAAAGCAACAAAAGCATATACATGCCAGGTCACATTAATCAGTTCAGGCAATTGAGCCATGAAAATTAAGATCGCTAACGCATTTACGAATCCAATAACCACAGATTTAGATACAAACCGCATTAACTTGGCGAGCTTTAAATAGCCTGCCAATATTTGAATCACGCCTGTCAAAATTGTTGCTGCCAGCAGATATTCAAGCCCATGCTCTTTGACCAATGTGACCATAAGCAGCGCCATTGCGCCAGTGGCTGCTGAAATCATGGCAGGACGACCACCTACGAAAGAAATCACGACGGCAATACAGAAGGATGCGTATAGACCAACTTTAGGATCTACACCTGCAATAATTGAAAATGCGATGGCTTCAGGGATGAGTGCAAGACCGACGACTAATCCGGCAAGTACATCCCCACGGATGTTAGAGAACCACTGTTCTCGGACATTAGATA
>NZ_JBHDVN010000076.1:0-11105 GCF_046635365.1 Acinetobacter sp. NIOH-H-8 | reverse complement strand
AATAATTCAAGTGAATTTGTTTGAAAGAAGAACTTTAAAAGCTTTATTTTCACCCGATAAAATACCCATAAAACAAGAGGAAGCTCATTTGAGCTTCCTCTTGTGAAAAATTGTGGGACAGCAATGCGCTTATAGCGCCCTTTCTTGTTGAATACTAATTTTTTAACGCAATTAGAAACGGTAACCTATTTTCATACCATAGCCGATTGCATGGTTGTCTTCAAAGCTACCTTTTACTTCACCACCTGTTTGTGCTTGTGCATCTCCTAGCCAGAAGTATTTAACCCCAGCCTGGATAAAATAGTTTTCTGCAGGGCTGTATTGGCCGCCTAGACCGACACTCCAATAACCTTCAGTTGGACCCAAGGTGGTTACCGGGTTTCCTGCACCAGAGTCATAACCTACAGCAGCAGAGCCTGACCATTTAACGTTAAATTTATGACCTAAACCCACATTTGCAGACCATTGATCATCTGAATAATCGACAAGATTCTGCTGTTTTCCGGTGAGTGCGCCAGTTAGCTGAGATAAATAAGCAGGTTTTACTGCAAACTGATCCCAATGTACCCAGCGAATATTAGCAAAGGCTAAGGTATTTTTTGCAATGCCTGACTGTAAGTCAATGTTGACTGATTGTGGTGTAGTAATTTCCGCTTTATGGTAAGTTGGAATTACTGGTTTACCCAATAATGTGCCAGTTAATCCAGGAATATATAAAGCCCCATCTGTACCAAAACCGAAGGTTTCTGTGGTATCTAATTCATGTTTAATTTCAGAGCGATAAGTCACAGCAGCTTTTAAGGCAATTTCAGGAATAGAATATGCAAAACCAGCTAACCAACCGTAAGCTTCACTTTCTTTAAGGTCAATATCATAACCGCCAAGAACTTGCGGGCCTCTATAAGCTGTACCACGTAGGGAGACTTTCGCCTTTACGCTTTGATAGACAGGTCCGGCATAAACATTCCAGTTCTCATTTGGCTGATACCCTATAAGTGCTGTAATGCTATTGGTTTTTACTTCAACAGAAGTGCCCTCCAATACACCAGTATTGGTATTTACTGTAGCAAAAGCATTAGATTCAGGCGCATATTGAGCGTCAGCTCCAAATGGCTGGTCATAAAGTAAACCCAGAGATATTTTATCAGTTGCCTGAATTTTTATAGCAGCAGTAGGGAAGTAGTAATCTTCAGCCATATCGCTGACTTTATTGCCGGCATTGTCTTTACCTTGAACTTCTGGATCTAAAACAGAAATACCCGCTTCCGCATAGTTACCAGGTTGTAAAAAAGCCTGAATAGACTGGCCAGAACGATCCAAGCCAGCTGCTTGAACTACAGAAAGAGGTAAAGTGCTAAGTAAAATAGCAGAATAAATTTTATTGAGCTTCATGGTACGTTCCCTGATGCCATCTGTAACAAAAATGTGCTGGAAAAGTAACATAATTTTAAAAAGAGTAAATACTCAGCTTTGTTGAAGAAATGAACTAAAGCGGTTAAATAAAAGGGTTGCTTAGAGTATTTATACTATATTTTTATATTAACTAAATGATAAATAAGAAAATAAAAATAAAAGATAAATTTTAAAAAATTAATATTTGGAGCAGGATTAATTGCTTGTAAAACAAGCAAATGATATGCAAGTGTATAAAATTAGAGTTAAAAAATAAAAACCACTCGAAAGTGGTTTTTATTTAATCAGAGCTTAGAAGCGGTAGCCCATTTTTAAGCCATATGCGATTGCATGGTTATCGCTGAAGTCACCAACAATACGGTTATCTTCACCGACTTGAGCTGCAGTTTGTGATTCTGCATCACCTAACCAGAAGTATTTCACACCACCAGCAATAAATGTAGCTGGAGTAGGACTAAATTGAACGCCTAAACCAACATTCCAATAACCTTCTGTTGGTCCAAGTGTTGAAACTGGATTACCTGCACCAGAATCCCAACCCACAGAGACATTCCCAGCCCATTGCTCAGAAAGCTTACGACCTACACCTACTGTTGCAGACCATTGATCTTTATCATATTCAACTACGTGGAAACCATCTGGACGATTCACAGAATCTAATTGTCCAACAGCTTCACTTATTTTACCAAACTGGTATGGGCGAATAGAGAAATTAGACCACTCTACCCAACGTACATTCGCAAATGCTATGGTATCTGCCATGATACCTGTTTGGAAGTCTAAGTTTACAGATTGCGGAGTAGTAATTTTGGTTTTACCAGTTTCAGTCATTGCATCTGTATAAGTAGTTGGTACACCTAAACCATTTAAGAGTCCTGTAACTGATGCAGCAGCAAGAGGATTATTTAAAACTGATAATCTTTCAGTAGTGCTCGCATTATGGTCGATTTCAGAGCGATAAGTTAAAGAAGCTTTTAAGGCAATCTCAGGAATTTGGAAAGCCATACCTGCTAACCATCCTAAGTCTCCCGTCTCTTTGAAATTTGCATCATAGCCATTAAAAATACTATATGCCTGTCCGCGTAATTTTAAGTCGCCTTTAACAGTTTGATATACTGGTCCTGCATAGATATTCCAGTTTTGGGTTGGTTGGTAGCCAAAAACAAAACTAAGATTTTGTGTATGTACCTCAACCTCAGTATTGCCTTGACCTAATGCAGCATTAGCATTCACTAAAGCAGTTTGAGTTTCTTGTAATTGTTGTAAGCCTGCTGCAACGATTGGATTTGATGCAGCAACTTGCTGTAAAGCACCTAGTACTAAGCTCTGCTGTGGAGTGCCTGCTGGTGCAGCTGCTGTAACAGCAGTCAAAGCTGGAGCAAAACTAGCTCCAGCTGCTTGCACTAATTGACTAACTGAATCTTGAGTAATATTCGCGATACTTGATGGAGTGAGAACTTGGTCAGTTCCTTGAGATACAAAAGCGTTATTACCGCTATATTCTGCATTTGCACCAAAAGGTTGGTCATATAAGAGACCAAATGAAAACTTATCTGTAAGTTGTAATTTTAATGCAGCATTAGGAAAATAATAGCTGTCAGCCATATCGCTAATTGAACGACGTGTGTCTAATTCGCCAGCTTCTTGTCCTGAGACATCTGCATCTAAAACAGAAATACCTGCTTCAAAATAATTACCAGGTTGTAGGAAGGCTGCAATAGATTGGCCTGAACGGTCCATTGCCGCAGCAAATGCACCCGTCATTGGTACAGTTGCGAGAATCATTGCAGTAGTTAATGTTTTTAATTTCATTTACGTCTTTCCTTGAGGTACAAATTTATATCTAGCGTTGTTGTTTGCACTTATTAAATTCTTGGAGATTTCGGGTATTTATCCGTAATCATTTGTTACTCCATGTGACAAAAATAGCACAATTAAAATAAGAGTAAATGCTCTAGAAAAAACTAATTAGTCTAAAAAAGCACCAAAATAGAGTTTTTGCACCAAAAAATGGCCTTATTTTGAAATAAGTATTTGAAAGTAAAAGAAATAAAATAATGGAGAAAAAATGATTTTTTGTATAAAAAATATTCTAAAAATATGAAGATTAACGCTAATTTTTTGAAGTATAGATCACATTTTGAAAGGATGGTGCGCCCTGCGGGACTCGAACCCACGTCGGTCGCTTAGGAGGCAACTGCTCTATCCAGTTAAGCTAAGGGCGCGAAAAGAAGGCTATTGTACTGTAAAAAACGCAAAAAAAAAGTTATTGCCGAAGCAATAACTTTAAAAATCATCGATTAAAAGATTTTTTGATTAATTCTTAAGGCGTAGTGCCTTAAAAAGAATAAACATGATCACGACCCAGATCGGAAGCATCAGCACTGATTCTTTAAAACCTTGTGTCCACATGATGTAAAGAATGGTCGCAATGAAAGCTAAAACCAGAATATTACTTGCAGGTGACCACAATGCCGGGAAACTGGTCTTTTGTCCTAACTGCTTCATGCTTTGCATAAACTTGAAGTGAGTCAGGCTAATCATGGCCCAGTTCAGTACTAATGCACCTACCACCACATAAATCAGGTGACTTAAGGCATCTTCAGGAACAAAGTAGTTTAGAAGTACACAGCCGAAAATCAGCAGGGCAGAGAACAGAACTGCAGGAATTGGAACGCCTTGTTTGTTCACAGTCTTAAAGATTTTAGGGGCATTACCTTGCTGTGCCAGACCATAGAGCATACGGCTATTAGCATACATACCACTGTTATAAACAGAAAGTGCAGCTGTCAGGATGATGAAGTTCAGCAGATGTGCTGCCCAGTCAATCCCCAATTGGCTAAAGATCATTACAAACGGGCTTTTATCCAGACCACCCAGTTCCAGCTGGTTCCAAGGCACTAAAGATAACAGAATCGTCAATGCACCTACATAAAACACTAAAATACGGAATACGACCTGATTAATCGCTTTTGGAATGGTTTTTTCTGGATTTTCAGCTTCTGCTGCCGCCATCCCGATCAGTTCAATACCACCGAAGGCAAACATCAGGAAGGCCAGCATATAGAATAAGCCTTCAAAGCCATTCGGGAAGAAACCACCCGCAGTCCAGAGGTTACTGAAAGAAGCCCCTGAAGATGCATCAGCGGTCAGGATCAGATAGAGACCAAAGACAATCATGGAAATGACTGCAGTCACTTTCACAATGGACAGCCAGAATTCTGATTCACCGTAAAATTTCACATTGCCGAGATTGACCAGCGTAATTACGATGAAGAAAAACAGGACTGAGGTCCAGGCAGGAATATGCGGCCACCAGTAATTAATATATTTTGCAACGGCGGTAAGTTCGGTCATGGCTACCAGGATATATAAGATCCAGTAGTTCCAACCCGCAAGGAAACCGGGGAATTTGCCCCAGTATTTATAAGCAAAATGGCTGAATGAACCTGCTACAGGTTCATGAACAATCATCTCACCCAATTGACGCATGATTAAGAATGCAATTAAGCCACCAATGGCATAGCCAAGAATAATAGAAGGACCCGCAGATTGGATCACCTGTGCGGAACCTAAGAATAAGCCTGTGCCAATTGCACCGCCCATGGCGATCAACTGAATATGACGGTTCTTTAAGCCACGCTGAAGTTGTGAAGACTCGTTATTCAAAGTGTTCAGCCCGACAATGTAAGAAATAGGTATAAAGATTGTAATGGAACAAAGATAAGAAGCCTAGAGCGCCCGTCTGGATGAAATATTATTATCGTATTTATAAAAAAAAATTATAAAAATAAATAGAATAAAAGATATGTGAATCAATATATTAATTTTATTGAAAATGTAACTGATGAGTTTGCTGTTTTTTTAACTCGACACAAATGCTGTTTTTTTATACTTAGGTCGGGCAAGGCAGCTACTTGGCTTTAAACCGATTATACTCGTCTCACAAATATTCAATAATTTTGACCAGAATAAAGACAATCCAGAGGAAGAAAGTATTCATGAGTTTCGCTGCCCAAATCAAAATCCCAGCCACTTACATGCGCGGAGGCACCAGTAAAGGGGTGTTTTTTAAACTGGACGATTTACCTGTTGCTGCACAACAGGCAGGCCGGATTCGGGATCAGCTGTTATTAAGAGTGATCGGCAGCCCGGATCCTTATGGCAAACAGATTGATGGTATGGGTGGTGCTAGTTCAAGTACCAGCAAAACCGTGATTCTGTCTAAAAGCCAGCAAGAAAATCATGATGTGGATTATCTGTTTGGTCAGGTATCTATTGATCGACCTTTTGTAGACTGGAGTGGCAATTGTGGCAATCTGACTGCAGCAGTTGGGGCATTTGCGATTTCCAATGGCCTGGTCGATCCTGCACGTATTCCTGAAAATGGGCTGTGTACGGTGCGAATCTGGCAGGCGAATATTCAGAAAACCATTATTGCCCATGTACCGATGCAGAATGGTCAGGTGCAGGAACTAGGCGATTTTGAACTGGATGGCGTAACTTTTCCGGCAGCCGAAGTACAGATTGAATTTCTGGATCCTGCCGATGATGATGCCGAGGGCGGTTCAATGTTTCCGACCGGAAATTTAACCGATACGCTAGAAGTACCGAATATTGGCAGCTTTGAAGTAACGATGATTAATGCCGGGATCCCGACAGTTTTCTTAAAGGCAGAAGATCTAGGCTATAACGGTACCGAGTTACAGGACCATATCAATAATGATGCAGCTGCCTTGGTGAAGTTTGAAACCATCCGAGCCTATGCTGCTCAACAGATGGGGCTGATTCAGGATATTAGTGAAGCTGTTACACGTCAGCATACGCCAAAGATCGCTTTTGTGGCTCCACCAAAGACTTATACGTCCTCTAGTGGTAAGGAAGTCACTGAAGCAGATAGCGATATTCTGGTCCGTGCCTTATCGATGGGTAAGTTGCATCATGCCATGATGGGGACAGCGGCTGTAGCGATTGGGACAGCGGCAGCAATTCCGGGAACCTTGGTCAATCGTGTTGCAGGTGGTGGGGAGCGTGAATCGGTCCGCTTTGGTCATCCTTCCGGTACCTTAAGAGTGGGTGCGCAAGCAGTGCAGGAAAATGGAGAATGGAAAGTAAAAAAAGCCATCATGAGTCGTAGTGCGCGTGTGCTAATGGAAGGTTGGGTGCGTGTTCCTGAAGATGTTCTTTCTTAAAATTATTTCTTGAGAAATTAGCCTAAGTAAGACCATCAGTTCTCTGGTGGTTTTTTTATTAAAAAAGATATTTCTGATTTGATTATTTTTAGTCTCAATACAGAATTATGAAACAACATTTGGATTTAAGACTGAAAATTCAAAGCAATTCTAGGTACAATGCCTGATAACAGACAGGCACTTATAAACTGTCATTTTATTATTCTGGCTACGTATTCGAGGCGAATGTGTCATCTATCACTGACGTATCAACCCATGCACTAACTCAAGCACAACAACGGATTCAACACGATTTACTGACTGCCTTGGAAGCCTTTTCCATTCCGGAACCGTTAAAGTCTGCAGTTCATCATGCCGTAATGCTAGGAGGAAAGCGGGTACGTCCAGCATTATGTTATGCCACTGCCGCATTAAAACCAAATCAGAATAGTGCTGCGGTACGCCGTGCTGCAGTTGCTATTGAGTTTATTCATTGCTATTCGTTAGCCCATGATGACCTGCCATGTATGGACAATGATTTGTTACGTCGTGGTCAGCCAACCTGTCATGCTGCTTTTGGTGAAGATACGGCTCTTTTGGCGGGTGATATTTTGCAATCTATGGCGTTTGAAATTCTGGGTAGTCGTCTATTTGATCAGGGGCCTGCAGTAGAGCCAGCGATTGTCTTGAAGCAGATGCAGATTCTGGCGACTGCTTCCTCGAAAATGGTCAATGGTCAGGTACTGGATTTACAGGCCGAAGGCAAAAAAATTGATCAGGAAGCATTGGAAACCATTCACCGAAATAAAACTGGTGCCTTGATCAGTGCAGCGATTATGATGGCAGCGGTGACGATCTTTGAAGGGACTGATGTGGCAATTCTAAAACTGCGTGAATTCGGTCAAGCGATTGGTCTGGCTTTTCAGGTACAGGACGATATTCTGGATATTATTTCTGATACAGAAGTGCTGGGTAAAACGGCGGGTAAAGATGAACAGGTGGAGAAGTCAACTTATCCGGCATTAATGGGTTTAGAGAAAGCTCAAGCCTATGCACAGCAATTACATGATCAGGCCATGACTGCACTGAATCATTTTGATGGTCAGGCTGATGATCTGATGCAGATTACCCAGTTCCTGCTAACACGTAAGAGCTGATTTAAATAAACTAATCTTCCTGAAATTAGCTTAAAACGAGCATAAAAAAAGAGGACTTAAAGTCCTCTTTTTTTTTATATTGAATTATTTGCTTTCGTTATACAAACGTTCTGCCTGTTCAAAGCGTGTCGTAATTTCAGCTGTTGGCGCTTTGCCGAGTAGACTTACAACTACAATCGCAATCCATGAACAGATAAAACCTGGAATAATTTCATAGATGCCGGCTGGAATAAAACCAAGACCTGTTCCACCAATAGTATTTTTCCACAGAATCACCATGCATGCACCGACAACCATGCCTGCCAAGGCGCCATTCAAGGTCATGCGCTTCCAGAACAAAGACAGAATAATCAGTGGACCAAAAGCAGCGCCAAAACCTGCCCAGGCATACGCCACCAGACCCAAGACTTTAGATTCAGGATTACCAGCCATCCAGATTGCCAATAAAGCAATGAGAAGCACCATCAAACGACCGACCCAAACCAGTTCTTTTTGTGAGGCATTTTTACGCAGGAATGATTTATAGAAGTCTTCAGTCAGGGTACTTGAACAAACCAGTAACTGACAGCTAAGCGTACTCATTACTGCAGCAAGAATTGCCGCTAGAACCACACCGGCAATCCATGGATTGAACAGAATTTTAGTCAGTTCCATAAATACGGTTTCAGGATTGGCATTCACCACAGCAGCGAGTTCCGGATGTTGCTGGAAATAGGCAATACCAAAGAAACCTGCGGCCACTGCACCACCCAAACAAAGCGTCATCCAGGTCATCCCGATACGGCGTGCATTTGGGATCGACTTCACTGAATCGGCGGCCATGAAACGCACTAAAATATGCGGCTGACCAAAATAACCCAAACCCCATGCCATTAATGACAGGATCGCGATGGTACTCAGATCACCGACCAAGTTCATGGCCTGTGGACGTGCGGCTTCCAAAGCGAGCGTAACTTGCGACATATCTGAAAAAGTCAGGATGGTTACGATTGGCGTAAGAAGCAGGGCGAAGATCATCAGGGTTGCCTGAATGGTATCGGTCCAGCTGACTGCCAGGAAGCCGCCAATAAACACATAACTGATGGTTGCAATCGCACTGATCCAGAGCGCTGTACTATAAGACATGTCGAACATGCTTTCGAACAGCCGTGCACCTGCCACCATGCCTGAAGCACAATAAATTGCAAAGAAAATCAGAATGACAAATGCCGAAACCACACGCAGCACTTTTTTCTGATCATTAAAACGGTTCGAGAAATAATCCGGCAGGGTCAGGGCATTGTGCTGGACTTCGGTATGGACCCGTAAACGGCCCGCAACCAGCAGCCAGTTCAGCCAGGCACCGATAATCAGACCAATCGCAATCCACATTTCGGACAAACCTGAAAGATAAATTGCGCCCGGCAAGCCCATCAGCAGCCAGCCACTCATGTCGGAAGCCCCTGCAGAAAGTGCAGTTACGAAACTACCTAAACGTCGGCCCCCTAAGATGTAATCAGAAAAGTTGTTTGTCGCACGGTATGCCATCAGGCCAATTACGACCATGCCGACAATATAAAAAAGAAAGGTAATTAAGGTTGGATTTAGGGAGCTCATACGGTATCCATTTTTAAGTTGGACAGTAGATCGAAACAAGGATTATGACAGATGCGAAAGACTTTAATCCGAAAGCCAGGCAACATCGAATCCAGAGGATTTCAAAAATAAACGCGAAATTTAACCATAAATTCACAATCTTTGCTGAGATTTTCTTATTTTGAAAGAAAATAGGCAACCAATTGGCTGCCTATTGTGAAGTATCTCTGAAATTTAGTGACGTCCCATCACACCGCGAATGGTATTCAGCACATCGGCAGGCAAGACCACAGTCTTGGCATTTGGAGACTTGGCCATATCCTGCATGGCTTTGACATATTGTTCACCCAACAGATAAGCCACAGGAATTTCCTTGTCACCAATTGCCTGACTCACCATATCAATCGCACGTTGGGAAGATTCTGCCAGTACGACTTGTGCTTCTGCATCACGACGAGATGCTTCCAGACGGCCATCAGCTTCCAGAATGGCGGCCTGTTTTTCACCATCCGCTTTAGTCACGGTTGCACGACGTTGACGCTCTGCCGCTGCCTGTTCTTCCATCGCCGTCTGCATGGTTACAGAAGGTTTAATATCCTGGATTTCAACCGTTTTTAAGGTGATTCCCCAGTCTGAAATATCATCAGAAATACTAGACTTTAAACGTGCCTTAATATGATCGCGTGAAGATAAGGCGTCATCCAGATCCATTTCACCCACGATTGAACGTAGCGAAGTTTGTACCAGGTTCTGAATTGCCCAGGAGTAATTCTCAATCCCGTATACCGCTTTTTCAGGAGTTGTCAGGTTGATATAAGCCACCGCATTCATCAGCAAGACAGCGTTATCACGGGTAATTACTTCCTGCGAAGGAATATCCAGAACGATATCTTTGGTGGTGACTTTATAAGCCACTTCATCTACATAAGGAATGACAAAATTCAGGCCAGGATTAAGTGTGGTGTGGTATTTACCCAGACGTTGTACGATCCATTTATAGCCTTGTGGAACAATCCGTACACCTTTAAAAATGGTAATCGCAACAAAGGCCAAGAACGCAATAACAATGATAGTGCCAGCAGACATAATTTATTCACCTTTTTCGTTTTGATATTGAGTGCTGTGGGGCTGTACAACCAGGTCATTTCCCAAGATATCGACAACACGGACACGATCTCCAACCTGAACTTTATCCAGAGCACGGCAATCCCATTCATCCGAGCCTAAAACAGGCAGCGGAAACCGGACCCGGATCTGATCCTGTTCAAGATCGGTCTGAATCACCATGCCAATCTGGCCAATGGTTGCTTCGCGCGACAGGCCGGCTTTGGTCTTGTCGATAGAAAGCGGCTTGATAAACTTAAACCAAAGCAAGGTACAAAGAACAGACAGGATGATCCAGGTCAGGATCTGGGTGGTCAGTCCCATCATCGGGAACATCCAGTACAGAATGCCGACCATAATGGCACCAATCCCGAACCAGAGGGCAGCAAAAGCGGGCAGGAGTAATTCTGACAGAATAAGAAGTATTCCCAATACAAACCAGTGCCAAGGTTCAAGAACTAATTCCATATCGTGACCTATATTGCTAAGTATTTAATTAATCATCATCTTTATATGATTTACTTCCAATGTAGCAGATGCTGCAGCAGATGAATATAAAAAAGGCTCTAGACTAGCAGATTTACACTTAATTTTACCTAATGAGGTTCCACAGCTCAGTTGCTAACTCATTAGGTTCCCTCATCCAACGCCATTCAGTTTCTTTAAGATGATAATCAAAGTACTC